>JBAQYH010000677.1:0-2647 GCA_049299935.1 Methylobacter sp.
CGTCAAGCCGTTCGTGCTGACCCTTCGGCTACGCTCAGGACTAAAGGCCTTGTCGAAGCATGATCGGCTTGACGCGGTAGGTCGAAATTTTTCCGCCCGCCCTTCGACAAGCTCAGGGCGAACGGAAAAATTTTACTCGATCCATGTCGTGAAGTTATTGCTAGCCATGTCCTAACAGAACTTAATCGTCATACAGTTAAACATTGCGCCTCAGCCTAATCTTAAATCGAGTACTTTATTATGCGTTTCATTATTAATGGTCTGACTATTATATTTTTCACCTTATCGGCAACTATCACGATTAAGGCGCTGGGGCTGCCGGTTCACAATACGGCATATCAGGACAACCGGAAAGACGTAACGTCTGAACCAAACACGGTCATAAAAAAACTGACCGAAGAGCAGGATACCAACAGAGCCATTGTTGCGGACCTACAGGAGAAAATCGCCCTGCTTGAGGACAAACTCAAAACAAAACAAGAAGTCCCTGAAAACAATGAACCCACAGAAGCCGAAAAAAAGGCGCGGACCCTGGCGATATTTGGCGGCTGGACGTTTCGTCCCGGTAAGGCCGGCATAAATGACGTTGCTTTATCTACGATTGATAATTTTATGAGGGATATATCGGCATCTCGAGGCAGTCGCATCCTTATAGAAGGCCATACCGACAGCATACCGACCGGGAGTCCGCGCATTGACAATATGAACCTGTCATTACGCAGGGCAAAAGCCATCGCGAATGTATTGATTGGCCGAGGTATCGCGCGCGACCGGATATCGGTAATCGGTTATGGCGATACCCGCCCGATAGAGTCCAACGACACAGAAGAGGGCCGGGCAAAAAACCGCAGGGTCGAGGTAAAACTTATACCTAAAGAAGAGAAGAGTTAATGCATATGTACACAAAGCACTTTAATCTCAATTTACTCCCATTCGAGAATGTACCGGATCCACGTTTTTTTTATGACTATGGGGGCCATGCCCTTCTACGTAAACAAATATCCGGGTCTTTACAGAGCGGCCGGGGCTTAGTCGTCGTGCTCGGGCCGATCGGTTCCGGCAAGACCACCCTCAGCCAGATGATAAAATTCGATTTTGCCGAAAACATCAAATTAATATGGATGGGCGAGCCGCCTGCAAACAGCATCAACCTCTATCTGTTTCTCGCACAGGAACTCGGATTACAGCCGTCATTGTCTGAGAAGACCTTTGTTATGAGGGACATCAGAAATGCGCTGTTAAAGATCAATGCTGAAGGGAAAAAGTGTCTGGTCATCATGGATGAGTCGCATCTGATGTCGGACGATGTTATGAACGGCATCCGGTTGCTGAACAATCTTGAAGAAGGGTCGGTTAAACTCATCCAGTTACTGCTCCTTGGGCAAGAAGAATTGATGGAAAAAATCAACAGTCCTGAGATGGAACCCTTTAAACAGCGCATCGCTACGCTCGAAATTCTGGGCAAGATGAATGTCGATACCATAATCAAATACGTCTCGCATCGCCTTAAGGTGGCCGGCGGCAGCCCCGCCCTCATTTCAGATACCGGGTGGGAAGCGCTCTCCATTGCATTTAGTACCGGTGGTACGCCGCGTACGATCAACTCATTTTGCGACATGTCATTCAACGTTGCTTTTGAGCGGGAAAAACCGGTCGTTTACGCCCGGGATATTTATGAAGCAACGCAGAGAATGGAATTGGGGTTAAAGGGCGTCTTTCATTACATTTGCACGCTGAATGCTAGAGAAAGAGAAATAAAGGCTCAGGAATCGCAGCCGACAGCCGATGAACCGGTTCTGGAAACAGCAGAAAAACCCTTGCCGTCTATGGCCGGGAAAGCGGAAAAGAGAAGCAGGAAGACGACAAACAAAGTTCCTGACATTTCCGCAATAAGGATGGGGGGAGCTGAATTGTTCGCGGCAGATCGAAAAGGTTTAAAAGTGCCTGTTACCTTATTGACGTTATCAATAGCCGCAGTCGCGTTAAGCGTTTTATTCTTTTGCCATCGGGCCGACTCCACAGGGTTTCTGGGTTGTCTGATGGACTTATTTACACCTTCCAATCCTTAGAACAGGGCGGGCAACTGCTTTTCGTTGTCCGGCGTTTTGATGTATGTGAGTGTCGGGGATAAGCGGCATGCCCGGCCTATGAATCAGCTACGGTTGCTTTCGACCCATCAGAGACTTTAAGGTTTTTAGCCTAATGGCAACTGCAATGCAGTAAACTGTCATTCAACGTAGAGCTAACCGGGCGCGGCCCGGAAAGTTGAAAAAATAAAACCGCATATAACCGCGCTCCGGTTGAGCGTTTTGTTAGGCCTTAATTTGTGCATGAGCAGTAGTGGCCTGAACAGCAATTACAGCACCAGACATAAAATCAATAGCCGTCAACCAATTCGGTTCAGGGTTTTGATTGGGGTCTACCATAATGACACCATCTGCCCAGTCTTCATCTACCCAATACCCAAAAGAATTTACACAATCATCCTCTGTAAATGGAAGCTCTGAATCCCTTGGCATAAAACGAAACTCACTAACTTCACGAAACTCCACACTCACCGATTCAGGCGTACCCGATGCCACCCACTCACCGTCAGAACGTAGCCAACTCAACAAGAGCGTACGATCCTCAACTGAATAGCTAAGCC
>JBAQYH010000678.1:0-2176 GCA_049299935.1 Methylobacter sp.
GCATTGACCAACGACACATCGTTACCCAATACCGGTAATAATTTTTGATTTGGGATGATAATTAATGAGTCAACAAATTTTTCGAGCTCCGCTATACCTTGCTCCGCAGTTGCCAATTTCTTTTTGCCTTCAAATGAAAAAGGCTTGGTCACCACCGCAACCGTCAGTATGCCCATGCCTCTGGCAATTTCGGCAATCACCGGAATCGCTCCAGTGCCGGTGCCGCCGCCCATGCCTGCGGTCAGGAAGACCATGTCGGCGCCCTCTAAAACTTCCCTGATTCGCTCTTTGTTTTCGTCGGCCGCCATTCTTCCGACTTCAGGATTGGTGCCTGCGCCCAAACCCTTGGTCAATTCGACGCCTAACTGGATAATCGTATCAATGTTTAACTTTCTTAAGGCCTGCGCATCGGTATTTGCACAGATAAACTCAACCCCTTCGACAAGGCTGCCCACCATGTGACTGACCGCATTGCCGCCGCCGCCGCCGACACCGATAACTTTGATGACCGCATGCTCATTGCTCATATCCATTAATTCATATTTCATAGCCATAACCGTTGCCCCTTAAATTATTACAAAACTGTTAAAAATTACCTTGAAACCAATTCTTCATTCTTGAGAACACACTGGGGCCGTCAGAATCGATGCCTCTGCCAACGCCTTGGTGCTCCTTGCCATACATTAATAACCCGACTCCTGTTGAATGAATCGGATTTTTTACCACCTCGGTAAGCCCTGTCACATTTTGCGGTCCACCCATACGCACCGGCATATGGAAAATCTCTTCCGCTAAATCGATTAGCCCCATCACTTTTGAGCTACCGCCCGTTAACACGATGCCGGCGGCAATCAATTCTTCAAAACCGCTGCGTCTTAGTTCCGATTGAACCAGCAGCATGAGTTCTTCATAGCGGGGTTCAATAATCTCGGCCAAATTTTGCGTTGAAATCTTGCGCGGCGCTCTGTCGCCGATACTGGGCACCTCAATAACTTCGTCTACATTAGCCAGCTGCGTTAAGGCGCAGGCATATTTCCGTTTAATATCCTCGGCATTCAGCGTCGGTGTACGCAGAGCGACCGCAATGTCATTGGTCACCTGATCGCCCGCGATGGGGATCACCGCCGTATGCTTGATGGCGCCCTCGACAAAAATCGCAATGTCCGTGGTGCCGCCGCCAATATCGATCAGGCAAACGCCCAATTCTTTCTCATCGTCGGTCAGCACCGAATTGCAGGATGCCAATTGCTCCAGCACAATATCATCGACTTCCAGGCCGCAGCGGCGGATGCACTTGACGATATTCTGCGAGGCGCTGACGCTGCCGGTGACCATATGCACCTTGGCCTCCAGACGGATACCCGACATCCCGATAGGCTCCTTGATGCCTTCCTGAAGGTCGATCACGAACTCCTGAGGCAATATATGCAGGATTTTCTGGTCCGCTGGAATCGCCACGGCGCGGGCTGAATCGATCACCCTGTCTATATCGTACTGGGTCACTTCCTTGTCCTTAATAGCGACGATACCGTGAGAATTAAGGCTTCTGATATGGCTGCCCGCAATACCCGCGTAAACCGACCTGATCTGGCATCCGGCCATTAATTCGGCCTCTTCAATAGCGCGCTGTATGGATTGCACGGTTGATTCCAAATTGACCACAACGCCTTTTTTCAGACCGCGCGATGGTGTTGATCCAATGCCTATGATTTCAATATTGCCATCACTGCTGAGTTCACCAACTATAGCCGCGACTTTCGAAGTCCCGATGTCCAGCCCGACTATTAAATTACGCTCTGTTTTTTTCGCCATTTTGTTTACTCTGTATCATCTTTTATGATTAGCCATCTATTTCATGTTGCGGATCGGCAATTTTCTTCCAGTCGATTTCTTCAGCTCCAGGTTTCCATGAAACCGCATATCCATTGGGATACCTCAAATCGACTATTGCTATTTTCTCAACCTGCTCTTGTCCCAGTACTTCCATCGTTTTCAAAAAACGCTGTAATTTCTTTAATTGTTCATTGCGTCCCAACAGTATTTCCAAGCCTGTTGTTAACTTGATCTTCCACGCCCACCGATCGTTAATCGTGAACTCCGCCATTTTCATGGACTGATCGGCCAATGCCGTGTTTACACCCTTCATTATCTCCAGCGTTTTAAGCTGTTGCTGCTC
>JBAQYH010000679.1:0-5836 GCA_049299935.1 Methylobacter sp.
GGTAAGATAATAGCAAAGAACTTTGACAGCATATTTTCAGTTAACCTTGCCAACAACACTGCCGGGCTTAACCAAGCTTAATACTTTATGCGAAACTTCTTCTAACGATACCACATAATCCGTACAACCCAACTTAAATGCAGCACCTGGCATACCCCAAACCACACTGGATTGTTCATCCTGAATAACTGTTTTGGCTCCCGCATCATGCATTTCCTTCATGCCCATTGCCCCGTCAGCGCCCATACCGGTTAATAACACACCAATGGCATTAGCGCCCGCACATTGAGCGACTGAACGAAACAGGACATCGACTGCGGGTTTATGGCGATTGACAGGCAGTCCGTCACTCAAATGAATAATATATTTGCCACCCTCTCTGACCACCAGCATGTGCTTGTCTCCGGGGGAAAGATAAATATTACCCGGTTCAACCGTCTGACCATGCTGAGGGATACAAGCTGACATTTCCGTTGCAAGATCAATATGCCGAACAAATGACTGGCTAAATGCAGCGGGTAAGTGTTGCGTTATTAAAATCGGCGGGGTATCTGCTGAAAATCCTTTAACGACTGTTTTAATCGCTTCCGTCCCCCCCGTTGAAGCGCCTAAAGCAATGATCTTATTGGTGGGGCTAATATGTGTTTTTGCGGGAGCCGGTTTCAGGATAACATCGACTGAGTGCTTTTCTGAAACCTCAGGGACTGTCGCTGCCGGGCTTTTGGGCTTAACCGCTCTATTCTGAACGCTCCCCACTTTAGCTTGTGCCGCAACTATAACCTTGGAAATAATTTCCTCGGCATACTCATTCAGGGTATTAACAACATCGACTTTGGGTTTGGCAATAAAATCTACCGCACCTAGCGCCAACGCATTTAAAGTCGCCTCTGCGCCATGCTCAGTGAGCGTCGAAATCATCACAACGGGAGTCGGCCTTAAGCGCATCAGGTTACTTAAGAAGGTTATCCCATCCATGTGCGGCATTTCAATATCCAGCGTCAATACGTCCGGATTTAATTGTTTAATCATTTCCCTGGCAATAAGAGGATCGGCCGCTGCACCGACCACCTCAATATCGGGCGACGAACTTAAAACTTCAGTCAATATTTTCCTGATTAATGCTGAATCATCAATAACCAATACACGTATCTTACCCATAAACCCACTCTAAAAGAAGCCCATCGTCACCGTCAATAGGTGCATTTTTAATGTTGATTGCTACCACTTTGTTTTAAGCGGTTACATCATTACTGGTATTTCCGGAGTTTTTCCGCCCCGACATTCACACGCTTTTTCCGTGCAATATCGAGCACTTCCACTCCATAATTTCTGATTTTAGACTTCGTTACCCAAGTCTTCTAATATTAGCCTGCGACGCTACTATTACTTTGGCTATTATGTCCTCGGCATAGTCATTCAATGCATTTTCAACATCAATTGTCGGTTTAGCTATAAAATCTACTGCGCCCAACTCCAGGGCAGTTAGTGTTACTTCGGCATTGCTCTCTGTAAGCGCTGAAATCATCACAACCGGCATGGGCCGGAGCCGCATCAAATTACGTAAAAAGGTTATCCCATCCATACGCGGCATTTCAATATCCAAGGTCAAGACATCCGGATTTAATTCCTTAATCATCTCTCTGGCAATAAGAGGGTCTTCCGCAGTACCGACTACCTCAATATCTGAAGACGAATTTAAAATCTCCGTCAGTACCTTTCTGATTAACAATGAATCATCAATAATCAACACACGTATTTTATTCATTGCATACTCTTAAAAAAGCTCAACATCACCTTCAACAGGCGCATTTTTAATGTTATTAAAATACTGCCGCTCTCTTCTTATAATCGTATCATTATGCAAATGCTCGATTTTTTTCATTCCGACTTTACCTGTCCTAGGAAAATAAATTATTTTCCTGGGATAAATATCGCCCAAGTCTTGAGATAATAGGAGCAACCCTTCTGTGTCAATATAATCCAAGATAAAGTCAATATTCTTAAGACCAACATCAGTCAAGGTTGGAATAATCTTACCGCCGCCGAATACTTTAACTTCCAAGTTTTTTCTTTTGCCGCCATTCATTAAAATAGTATTAATTAAATGTTCCATCGCATAATTTCCATAACGCGTTGCATTGCCGACAACCGCTTCATTGCCGTGCTTTAGCTTATCTGCTGTGGTTTCAGGCAGCATAAAATGATTCATCCCCCCCAAACCGGACACCTTATCCCTGATGCACGCCGATATACAAGACCCTAATACGGTTGTAATCAATTCATCTTCCTGGGTTACATAGTATTCACCGGGCAGAATCTTTGCGGCAATCACACCGCGTTCTTTATCCACATACCTGTTAATGTGTTCAAAACCGTCGATTGAGGGTGAACCAATTTCATTGCTAGTACTCATTAGTATTTACGTATTTTTCCTGTAACTGGTACATGCAACCAACTCAAACTCATTTGAAAGCTGGTTTAATGACTCCGAATGCCCAATAAATAGCCATGACTTACTAGACAACATTTGAGCATATCTTTTCGCAAGCGATGTCTTGGTTTCACGATCAAAGTAAATCAGAACATTGCGACAAAAAATAAAGTCAAAATGGCATTTCATCGGCCAATCTTGCATTAAATTTAACTTTTTAAACTGAATAATTTCTTGTAATTGAGGCCTGACTTTCACTTGACCGGACTGTGATGATTTGCCACGCATAAACCATCGCTTAAGTATATCTTCAGGCAAATCACTAACGCGTTCTTCCGAATAGATGCCATCCGATGCCGTTTGCAAAACATTGGTATCCAAATCAGTTGCCAAAATCTTAATATCCCAGCCAGCAGGTACATTTTCCAACAGGGTAATCGCTAAAGAGTAAGGCTCTTCACCAGTAGAACAACCCGCGGACCACACCCTGATTTGCCTGGAGTTTTTATTCCTAATCAGGATTTCTGGAATAACAACATCACGGACATAGTCGAAATGATGCATTTCCCTGAAAAAGGCGGTTAGATTGGTTGTTATAGCATTGATAAACTCAGTAAACTCATGATCCGGGTAATCTTTAAGATACTGGCAATATTCTTTGAAATCCGTTAGTCCAAGTTTCCTTACCCGCTTGGACAGTCTGGAATAAAACATATCAAATCTTTCATCAGGAACCTGGATACCTGAATGCTCATTGGACAATTTTCTTAAAAAATTAAAGTCATCAGCAGTGAATTTAAATTCGCGAACCTTCTCAACAATGGCCATCTTTAAACTGTTTCCGTCCGTAAAAAGTCACACGTCATGAACGTCAAGTACGCTCAACAATCCCAGCAAATGGGCGGACTCAACAAATCGTGGAGATGGATAAATAATGGTTACTTGCTTTTGCAGCTTAGCTGCGTCTTTTTTCAATGAAACAAGTAGCTGCAAAGTAGCCGTATCTATTGACGACACGTCAGATGCATTTATTTCGATTTGATCGTGTACAGCCACGAAACTCTTCAGTTTTTCATGCAGCTTGACAACATTTTGAATACTCAATGTAGCATCTAAATCAAATTGCGTACTGCCGGTTTCCTCTGCTGCATCCTCGGCAACGTCTTCCTGAGCCGCTATTGGCAACTGCGCCATGCCGTCGTCAGCAGCAGCTTCGAGCAAAGCGCTATCGTTGTCGTCCTCAATTTCATTTATTACTAATTCATCTTCAGTAATATCCAAAACCAAATCTTCCTCAGTATTTCCTATCAATCCATCTGAATAATCATCGGACATACTCATTTCACCATCACACGCAGCTCCTTCCTGTGTAGTATCGCTATCTATTTCATCCGTTACCAAATGATCTTCATTTTTATCGGTATCGCCGTCCATCCACGCTAAAGGGTCGTACCCGATTAAATCATTGTCTTCACTTGTTGCCATACATCACCTTGTCTTCAAGAAAATCATGAGCAAGGCTACGAAAATCCCTTGCCGAACGACTTTTCGGACTATATTCCAAAATGGTTTTACCAAAGCTGGGGCATTCTGCAAGCAATGCCGTTTCTCTAATGACCGTTGCTAATATTTGCTCGGGAAAATGCGTAAGCAAAACATTTAACACCTGACTCGATATTCTTCTATTTGGCGAATATCGCGACATCACTAATAATGTTTTATATTTCCTCTTTAAAGCCTTTTCAAATCGTTTAATCGTGCCCATCAGATGCGATAACCCCTGCAATGCAAGAAAATCACTGGCCATAGGAATTAGAATTTCATCAGCGGCAATCAATGCGTTCGCAACCAGTAATCCTGAAGACGGCGGACAATCAATAAAAACAAAGTCCTGATCATTAAGATTTTCATGCAAAGCATTTTTTAATAAAACACCGCGAGGTGAACTATTGTCGGCTAAATGCTCAATCTCCTTAAGTTTGGGTCCTGCTGTAATTAATTGCAGATTATCCCTGACGGAAATGAGTTGCTGATGAACATCTTTCTCTTTCAGCATAGCTTGATCAATACCGCCAATATCCCGCGCAGTAATACCTAAAGAAACGGCTAAATGTCCTTGCGGATCAAGATCGATAACGGTAACTTTTGAACCCGATTCTGCAATGGCATGGCATAAATTTGCGGTCGTCGTCGTCTTGCCAACACCACCTTTCTGGTTAACTATTGCAACAATTCTCACCTGTCACACCAAGCTTTCAATACCCTCAACCTCATCTGGATTGAGCAATTTATCAACGTCCAAGAGCATAATCATCTTTTTCTTGTATACATGCATGCCACGCATATAACGCGTATCAATCTTTGAGCCGAAATTTGGAGCTTTTTTAATGTCTTCCAAGCTAATATCCAGTACATCAGAAACTGCATCAGCCACTATCCCCATGACAAACTGGTTTGGACCATGCTCAACACAGAGCACGATAACTACCGTTTTTGGGGAATACTCAGCATGCTCCAAAGAAAAACGTTCCCGCAAATCGATGATAGGTACGACGGACCCGCGTAAATTCAATACACCTTTTACAAAAGCCGGCGTGTTCGGAATCACGCGAACAGCTTCCCATCCACGAATCTCTTGTACTTTCAGGATCTCAACCCCATACGCTTCGCCTGCGAGTTGAAAGGTAAGAAATTGCTCTACCCGACTATTATTTGACTGCACATCTGTTGTCATTGTTATAGTTTCCTGCCGGTTATATAGTTTGCTGCTTTAACAGTATCATTAAAACTCTTCCCACTCGTCGCTGCTGTCGATTTTTGGCTTACTCGATGATAAAACGGGGGCTACATTTTTTTTTGCCGCTTTTACCGGCGCTACAGGAGCCTTACTGCGAACGCCTGACCTAATGGTTGCAGCCCCTCCTTTTGAATTGACCCTAAAAAAGCTAAGTAACTGGGTCATATTGGTAGACTGCTCGCTCATGGCAATACTGCCTGCGGCAGCCTGCTCCGCCAGAGCCGCATTTTGCTGGGTAATATCGTCCATTTGAGAAACCGCTTGATTGACTTGTTCAATACCCGCTGATTGCTCGGAACTGGCGCTGGCAATATGTGCAACAATATCGCCAACTTTCGCAACGCTTTCGACAATTTCAGTCAGCGCTGCCCCCGTTTCATTAACGAATGCAGTACCGGCACGAACTTTCTGCACACTGTTCTGGATCAATTCATTACTTTGCTGCGCGGCGGTTGCACTCCGTTGAGCCAGATTACGAACTTCTGTTGCAACGACTGAGAATCCACGTCCCTGCTCCCCTGCCCTGGCCGCTTCTACAGATGCATTTAATGCCAGCAAATTAGTTTGGAAGGCAATTTCATCAATTACACCAATGATTTCAGCAATCT
>JBAQYH010000680.1:0-3129 GCA_049299935.1 Methylobacter sp.
GGAAAGGATCGCGCAATATTCGCGCACAAATAGGCATGGGGCTAAATCTGGCCAAGTGTATCGGCTGCCACACCTGCTCGATCACCTGCAAAAACGTCTGGACCTCGCGCAAAGGGGTTGAATATGCGTGGTTCAATAATGTCGAAACCAAGCCGGGAGTAGGTTTTCCGCAGCAATGGGAAAACCAGGACAAATGGAACGGCGGCTGGGTACGCAAAATCAACGGCAAGATAGAGCCGCGTCAAGGCGGCAAACGACAGATATTGCGCAATATTTTCGGCAACCCCGATTTGCCTGCCATCGACGATTATTACGAACCGTTCGATTTCGATTACCAGCATTTGCATAACGCCAAGGAATCCAAAACGCCGCCGACTGCGCGTCCGTATTCGGTCATTACCGGCGAGCGCATGGAGAAAATCGAAGGCGGCCCGAACTGGGAGGAAATTCTGGGTACCGAGTTTTCATCGCGTTCGCGCGATACCAACTTCGACAACATCCAAAAAGACATGTACGGTGAATTTGAAAACACCTTCATGATGTATCTGCCGCGCTTGTGCGAGCATTGTCTTAACCCGACCTGCGTTGCAGCCTGCCCCAGCGGCTCGATCTACAAGCGCGAAGAAGACGGTATTGTATTGATCGACCAGGACAAATGCCGCGGCTGGCGGATGTGCGTTTCCGCCTGTCCGTACAAAAAAATCTACTACAACTGGGAAAGCGGAAAATCGGAAAAATGCACATTCTGCTATCCGCGCATCGAAGCCGGGGAGCCTACGGTTTGCTCGGAAACCTGCGTCGGGCGGATTCGTTATCTAGGCGTGTTGCTGTACGACGCTGACCGTATCGAAGCCGCGGCCAGCTGCGAGAACGAGCAGGATTTGTATCAGCAACAGCTGGATGTTTTTCTCGATCCTTTCGATGAATCTGTAATAGCGGAGGCGCGGGCAGCCGGTATTCCCGAATCCTGGCTGACAGCGGCTAAAGAATCGCCGGTTTATAAAATGGCGATAGACTGGAAAGTCGCGTTTCCATTGCATCCGGAGTTCCGCACCCTGCCGATGGTCTGGTACGTGCCGCCGCTATCGCCGATCCAATCGGCGGCGGAAAACGACCAAATCGGCATGGATGGTGACATTCCCGATGTGCGTTCATTGCGCATTCCGGTGCAGTATCTGGCGAATCTATTGACGGCGGGCAAAGAAGAACCGGTCGTGTTGAGCCTGGAGCGGATGCTGGCGATGCGGGCCTATATGCGCAGCCTTACCGTCGATGGCACTGTCAATACCGATGTGTTGGAGCGCGTGGGATTGAGCCAGTTGCAGGTCGAGGAAATGTACCGCTATATGGCGATTGCCAATTACGAAGACCGCTTTGTGGTTCCAACCAGTCACCGCGAATATGCAAGCTCGACTTTCGATGCTTACGGCGAGCAAGGCGGCTGCGGATTCAGTTTCGGCAGCGGCTGTTCTACCGGCAATAATGAGACAAACCTGTTCGGCGGCAACAAGAAGCCGCAGCGTAGCGGCAGTATCCCGATCAAGATTCCTATTAAAGTCGAACCGGCAAAATAAGGAATTATTATGCTTACACTAAAAGTAGCTTCATCGTTCCCACGCTCCGGCGTGGGAATGCAGTCAGAGCCGCTCCAGCGGCTCGGGACGCAGAGCGTCCCCCACGGCATTCCCACGGAGACCGTGGGAACGATAACTGAGGAGCTAAAATGAACCTGCAAACCTTAAAAGTTCTATCGCTGCTGCTGAGCTATCCCGAAGCCGAGATGCTTGAAGCCTTGGACGAAATGGCCGCTGTCGTCGAACAGGAAAATCTGTTGCCGGAAGATCATAAAAAATCCGTGCTGGCCCTGATCGATTCATACCGCGCCGCAGACCTGCTGGATAGCCAAGAGCAGTACGTAGCGCTATTCGACCGGGGACGGTTCTTGTCGTTGCATATCTTCGAGCATGTCCACGGCGAATCCCGTGATCGTGGGCAGGCCATGGTTAACCTGCTGCAAATGTACGAAGCGCACGGCTTTGAAATGTCCACCCATGAACTGCCGGATTACATCCCGTTATTTCTGGAATTCCTTTCGCAACAGGAACAGGCTGAAGCGGTGCAATTACTGCACGACGCGATGCCGGTGTTAAGTTTGCTGGGCGCACGGCTTACCGAACGCGGCAGCAAGTTTAGCGCAGTGTTCGACGCACTGGCCGGTTTCGCGGGCGAACCCGAAGAACTGGAAGAAATCCGCCTGCAAGCCGCGACCGAAGGCGAGGACGAAACCCTGTCCAACATGGATGAAATCTGGGAAGAAGAAGCCGTCAGTTTTATGGGGGCAGGGGATGCGTGCAAAAGCCAAACCGCCGATGTAAGTCCTATTACCATCACGCCGCGCGATGAATATTTAAAAGCGCAAAATCGTTCTCTTTAGAAGGAGTCAATCGTGGATTATCTCAATACCTTGCTATTCGGCTATTACCCTTATATCGCCATCAGCGTGTTTTTCATCGGCAGCCTGGCGCGTTACGACCGTGACCAATACACCTGGCGCACCGGTTCCAGCCAATTCCTGCGCGCCGACGAATTAAGACTGGGCAGCAATTTATTCCATATCGGCATCTTGTTGCTGTTCGTCGGGCATTTCGTCGGCCTGTTGACGCCGCCTGCGGTTTATCATGCCCTAGGCCTGTCGACCTCGGCCAAACAAATCCTGGCCGTAGTTGCGGGCGGCGTTTTCGGCGGCGTATGCTTAAAAGGCATCATCATTCTGATACGCCGCCGCCTGACCGATGCCCGCATTCGCGCCACCAGCAGCCGCATGGATATTTTCATCCTGCTGTTGATTGCCGTACAGCTGGCGCTGGGACTGCTGACCTTGCCGATTTCGCTTTATCATTATGACGGCGCCAATATGCTGCTGCTGGGGGAATGGGCGCAACGCATCGTGACCTTTCGTAGCGGCGCGGCGGATCAAGTCAGCGAGATGGGAATCATCTTCAAATTGCATTTGTTTTTAGGGCAGACCTTGTTTTTGGTTTTTCCGTTCAGTCGCTTGGTGCATGTTTGGAGCGTGCCGCTTGGATATGTCACGCGACCTTATCAAGTCGTTCGCAGACGTTAATAGGG
>JBAQYH010000681.1:0-2519 GCA_049299935.1 Methylobacter sp.
GGCCGGAGTTTATTGAGAGCGCCGGTGTCAGCACAAACAAACTTTTAATGAAAGCGGTTGATTGTGTGATGAAATTTATCTATCGCACAACAGCGCATATAATAGTGCCTTCTCCGGGATTTAAAAGAAGATTAATCGATAAAGGTGTGCCAGTAGATAAAATTACAATTATCCATAATTATGCTGATGAAGCAACCTACTATCCGATTGAAACAGATCAAAAACTTAAACGGTCATTAATGTTACAAGATGATGATGTTATTATTATTTATGCTGGAAATATTGGAACTCCCCAACGCATTGCTGTGTTGATTGATGCGATGAAGATTATCGAGCAGAAAAACGGGCAGGAAATTAGATTGTTTATTATTGGGGATGGCTCATGCGTAAATGATTTAAAAGACAAGTGTTTTAATGATGGTATTAAATCCGTTACTTTTTTCGAGCAGATGCTGCCGGAGGAGGTCAATCGATATTATTCAATTGCGGATGCTTTGTTTATACAGCTGGAAGATAAGTTAATATGGACTGATACAATCCCTTCAAAAATATATGCATATATGTTGGCTGGTCGTCCTATCATTGCAGCGCTAAAAGGAGATGGCGCAGATGTCTTATCCGCATCAAAGGGAGGGCTGATATGTGAACCATGTGATGCCAATGCTATAGCAGATAACATCGTGAAAATAGCAGATATGTTGGTAGATGCACGCATGTTAATGGGGAAAAATAATTACAACCATGCAATGAGTCATTTCAGTAGGAATGTCATGATAAAGCGAATTGAAAACATTTTAGCCAACGCGATTGAATCCAGTAAATCTATTAATAATGGTTAGAAAAATCAATAATATGCCGGAAAATCGCATTCTCATAACGGGTACCAATGGTTTTCTTGGTCAAGCAATATTGTCCCGATTGCAGGCAGCCGGGTTTTTTGTGCTTGCAACCGATTTAGGCGACGTATGTTGCTCATTGAACATACCTTATCGCAAAGCAGATATTGTGCAACCTGCAGAGTTAAAACCGATAGTAGAAAATATAACCACCGTTATTCATGCTGCCGGTCTGGCGCACGTTTTTACTCCCGCTGCGAGTACAGGCGAAAAATTTCATAAAATAAATGAAATCGGTACAAAAAACATAGCTGCTGCTGCCGCAGCGGCGGGTGTTCGGCATTTTGTTTTAATAAGTTCTGTTTCTGTCTATGGACCATATACAGACGAAGCATATGATGAAAAAAGGTCATGCAAGCCTGTTGGCCCTTATGCCCTGTCAAAATATAATGCGGAGCTGCGTGCCACCGAAATTGCCAAAAAATCTGGAATGCCGCTCACAATCCTGCGGTTGGCTACGCTTTATGGCGAGGGTGATCCCGGAAATGTCGGGCGTTTGATCAGAGCAATAGATAGAGGTCGTTTCTTTTGGGTAGGCAACGGCAGCAACCGAAAAAGTTTGTTGTATAAAGGTGACGCGGCACGGGCTGTCATGGCTGTAGTTCAACGGCCTGCATCGTGTGTCAATATATTCAATATTTCTGCTCCTCCCTGCACTATGCGCGAAATTGTTGATTGTATTGGAGATGCGCTTGGCAAACATCCCTTTCCGGTGCGCCTGCCGGCTTCTCTGGCCTTGTTGCTGGGTCGGTGTTTGTCCAAGATGCCCAATCGACGATTGGCCGGTCTTAATCAAACCGTAACGAAATGGCTGGCTGATGACGTTTACGATTCACAGCGGTTTGAAGAGGCCTATGGTTTTCAAACGAAAACGAGTTTGCAGGACGGATTAAAGCGAGAGGTGGATTGGTATAAAAAAATTAAGTTTTAAGATTTAAGTAGTTAAGATTTAAGGCATTAATTGCGTTTATGAAAAGGTTGTTTGATCTGATTCTTTCCTTTTTTTTGGTGCTGGTCTTATTGGTTCCCATCCTGGTGATTGCGGGTTTGATCAGGCTGACTTCCAAGTGGCCGGCTGTGTATTGGTCTGACCGCGTTGGGGTCGATAATACAATTTTCAGGATGCCGAAGTTCCGAACGATGCGTATTGATACGCCAGCGGTGGCCACGCATTTGCTCAAGAATCCTGATATTTATCTGACGCCTATCGGCAAGTTTTTGCGGAAATCAAGCCTTGATGAATTGCCTCAATTGTGGAGTGTTTTGAAAGGTGATATGAGTTTTGTCGGGCCGCGGCCGGCGCTTTTTAATCAGGACGATTTGATTAAATTGCGAACGGAAAAAGGTGTCCATCGATTAATTCCGGGCGTTACCGGATGGGCACAGGTAAACGGACGCGATGAGTTGCCAATTCCGGTCAAAGTTGATTTTGACGAATATTATCTTAAAAACAAGACTTTCCTTTTTGATATTAAAATTCTTTGGCTGACTTTTTTAAAAGTTGTGAAAAGGGAAGGTGTGAGTCATTAAAAAGAAAATAATACTTTAAATCTATGGAGACCTTTGAACAATTCCACTTTGCCGTCATTCCCGCGAAGGCGGGAATCTAGGAAACAATTGAAA
>JBAQYH010000682.1:0-1589 GCA_049299935.1 Methylobacter sp.
CACCAAGGCCATGAAGAATGCCGGCAAATTCCACCGCGATGTAACCGCCACCGACGATAATGATGCGTTTGGGCAATTGATCGAGGAAAAACATTTCATTCGATGTGACGGTATGTTGCTTGCCGGGTATGTCGGGAACAGAGGGCCAGCCCCCTGTGGCAATCAGTATGCGTTCGGCGCTGTATTCCGTGCCGTCGACGGCAACAGTATGCGCATCAAGCAAATTGGCCCTGCCATCGATGATACGCACACCCGATTTTTGCAGCAGGTTGTTGTAGACAGCATGTAAGCGCTCAATCTCCTGGTTTTTATTTGCGATCAAGCTTGACCAGTTGAACGTTGATTGGCCCACCGTCCAGCCAAAACCCGCTGCCGCGTCGAATTGATCCCTGAATTGGGAAGCATAGACCAACAGTTTTTTGGGCACACACCCCACATTGACACAGGTGCCGCCCAAATAACTCTGTTCGGCAATGGCCACCTTCACACCATGACCCGATGCCATGCGTGCTGCACGCACGCCTCCAGAACCGGCACCAATTACAAACAGGTCATAATCGTATTGAGTCATTGGCGTTCCCTCTTTATAAATTAGGATTAAGGGCAATACAGACTCATTTGTTCTCTTTTAAATAATTCAGCAGGGTATCGGCATCGCTCACCGTAAATGGATCATCAGGGCAATTATCGACTTGGCCGGGTTCGCTGAATAATTTGATAATCTTCTTATCCTCGACAATCATGGAATAGCGCCATGAACGACTGCCAAAACCAAAATTCTCTTTTTTCACCAGCATGCCCATTGCCTTGGTAAAATCGCCGTTTCCGTCGGGCAGCATTTTTACCTGCTTGATGCCCAAATGCTTGCTCCATTGATACATTACAAAGGCATCATTAACACTCAGGCAATAAACCTCATCAACACCCTGTTCAATGAGGTCCTGATATTTGGCTTCAAATCCAGGTAAATGTTGGCTTGAACAGGTAGGCGTATAGGCGCCGGGAAGCGCCAAAACAACAATTTTTGTTCTTTTAAAGATGTCATCGGTGCTGACATCCTGCCAACGAAACGGGTTGTCGCCACCGATACTTTCGTCGCGAACACGTGTTTTAAAAATCACATCAGGCACAGTTGAAAACATGCTGAAACTCCTTGATTTAGCAGTTAGCGTTAGGGTAACGCAATAAATGAAGGCAGCGCGAACGAATCATGGTCCACGCCGGCATCAACTCAAAACCGCATGCTAAGCCGCCGCATCCAAAAGCCGATCCAAAGTGCGTATATGCGCTTGTTGGGCGGGCAGCAGTTTTGTTTCAATTAAGGAACGAATACTTGAAGACAGCTCGGTATCTTTCAGTACTTTTTCATAATCTTCTGCGCCATTTTTTTCCCCTTCCTGCAAAACCTTGAGCGCTGCTTTTTTACCCAGCATATTAGCGCCCCCTTGCAGTATTTCCACCCACGTACCCCAGGCTCCTGAGCCCTCGGAAGGAGTTTCTCCCAGTTGACGGATTTGTGCCTGTACGCTGGAAACCGCATCTTTATGCGCTTCATAAATTGGCATTAAATACTCCGATTCGCCCAGTGC
>JBAQYH010000683.1:0-3097 GCA_049299935.1 Methylobacter sp.
ATAATAAGCAGCCGGGCGGTGCCGGTAATGAACAGCAACATAAAAAAGACACGGTCCGGCTGATCCTGCGACAGTATGTAATTGCCTGTAGAGGTTGGCGTTATTATGATAGTGATTAGGCGGACAACATGAATAACGGCTTCAGTACCAAGAAATCCAATCAGGAGATTGGTTTCCATGAGCAGCGCAAAGCCGCGTCGACGCAGGATGTCGCGAATGATGAGTAAGCCGATCAGTATGATAAATACCGACATGATTATCTGCCGCGCCGGTACGGATGGCCAGACTGTCACGAACATGCTGAGCAACACCGCAGTCGGCAGCACAAACAGAGCGAATAACGACCAATGCCATCGGAGCCCAAAAAAGCCACGGATGCCTATCCAAACGCAGAGGCCGCCGGCAAGGATCAGTGAGTTTGCAATGACAATAGAGACAAAGTCGGGGATGATTCCCCGCAGGCAGATACCCAGAAACCCGATAAAAAATGCTACGCAGGCGACGAACCACCAGCGCGGTCCGTCAAGATGAGGGTGTCGACGCGTCGTCATCGCAAAAGCAATGGCAAAAATCGCATCGACGATCAGATAGGCCATCAGGATTGTTAATAAATCAAACTTCATCGAGCGGAATTATTTTGCTGCATAAATCTTAAGAAATAACCACGAAGGACACGATGCTTTAATGTGTTGGGTTAACGGGATTATTTGCGTCATGTCCTTCGTGGCGAGTTGTTTTTTTAGCCTGATTTGGATAATCCTAAAAACCGGTGCGCAGTCCTAAATAAAACGCCGCGCCGTTAAAATTGAAGTCATAAATCTCGGGGGTGCGTTCATTGGTGATGTTTTCGCCGCGTAAATACAATTCCGTTTTCGGCGTGAATTGGTATTTTAGCAGGGCATTGACGCGAGGGGCGGAAGGGGCTCTGAGTCTATTGGCTACATCGAACCAGAAACCGCTATGAACAGTTAACTCCACCCGTAACTTTAAAGGCTGCAACACTTGTATTTCATTCCAGAATACACTCTGGTGCTCGGGGCGGGCCGGTACGAGCAAATGCGTCACCGGGTTTCTGGCAGACATATAGCTGTAATTTAAACCGCTCTCCCAGATGCTCGTCCAGCGGTGCTGCGACTGCATCTCCGCACCCCAGACATCCGCTTCCTGTAAATTACCCGCCCTGGATAGACCGGTTCTTGAATCCAACTGCATGGTAATCATCTGCCGGTATTTTTGATAATAACCGCTGACCTTGACTTCACTCGCAGGCAATGGATGCCAGCGCCAGCCGACTTCGCCGCCGGCATTATGCTCGCCTTTCAATGCAGGATTGCCGAACACCGGGTGCATGAGTTCGCTGACGCCGGGCTGGCGATAGCCGGTGCCGCCGTTAGCCCACACGCTCATGTTTTGCGGCAGTGCCCGGTTCACGCCCAGCGAAAATACCTGATGATCGCCGTAAGTCTCGCCATGATCGGAGCGCGCATCGGCGCTCCATTGCCAAGCGCCGATGATCAATTCGCCCCGCACATTGGGGCTGACCACGGTTTGTGTAACCGGTAAATCGACCACATGCTGCTGTTGGGTGTTAACCCCCCATACCAGCAACGCCTGATCCTGATTAGCCGCGCTCAGCGGCATGCGATGGGTATTTTTCCAGTCCAACAGGAATAATTGGTTGGTAATCGAAAACGGCCTGATCGCGGTCGTTTCCATTTGCTGCCGGTCTTGGGTAAAACCGAATTGCAGCGAACTGTTCCAATACGATGCCAGGTCATATTGACCGCGCAACTGCGCCACCCAGGTTTCATCCGAAAACCGGCCCTTCCTATCGTCCACCCAGCCTGTTGTACGTCTAGGCAATACCAAACCGGGGCCGTCGATGTCTTCATTGCTGCGCACAAAATACAACGATGCATCCAGGCCGCCCCGGTTGAACTCCTTAAACCAGTTGGCCGAAGCATGGGTCATGCCGAAATCGTCCCGCTCGGTTCCGTTTTGCGCCTGGCTGATGCCGTTAAAAACATCGCTACGCCCGGCAACTGCCGAAAAATCGCCCGCCTGTGTTGTCAAACCGCTACCGGCAGCGCTACGTACCGTGTCGTAGCTGCCGCCTTCAACGCGCAAAAAGTTATCCTTTTCCTGTAGTTTCCGGGTCTGCAAATGAATGGCCCCGCCGAGTGAGCGGCTGCCATGCCGCTCGCCGCCGGAACCTCGCGTTACGGTCACCCGGTTCAATGCGTCCAGCGCATAGTGGCTCAATGAATAAAACCCGGCAAAATTGGCAAACAAGGGGACGCCGTCCAGCGTGATCATGCCGTGTCCGCCACCGCCGGCGCCGCGTAAGCTGATGCCGGTTGTCATCTGTCCGCTGCCCTGATTGAGCATTAAGCCGGTCTGAGATCTTAAAATCCCGTTAAGATCGGGTGTCTCGGCGGCCTGTAACGCCTCCCTGTCTAGTTGATTGCGCATGCGCGGCTGGTCGATTAATTCAGGGTAAACCTGATCGTCGTAAACGGTCATCGGGGTTAACGAAATCTTGTCGCTACCGGCTATGGCATCGGTCGACAGGCACAAAAAAAAGCTGCTTAGCGCCACTGCCGGGATTTTTTTGACAGACAATGTTTCTTGGCGATGCTTAAGATAGGTGATTGTTATGGGCATATGATTTTCCGGCATTTAACTTGCGCTACGGCAGTCGCTGCTCTTTTGTTTGTTGTGGGTTTCCTGCTATTAGAACACGCGCCAGTCTACGCAGTCCATCGGATGAGATCTCCAGGCCGAACGGCGCGCCCAGTCTTTCCAGTTCGTAAATCGCGTCGGTCGCCGCTATAAAGGTTATATAGCGTAAGCCCTGGATGCCGGGCAGTTCTTTGGCGATGGTTTTTAATATCGGCGCCAGACGCCCCCAGGTATCGGTAAAAAATACCCGCACCGGATCGTTGTCCGCATCGTGCTCTTTTAAGCCGGCCTGAAAGGCCTCTCGGGAGTCCATCAAAATGCTCATCAAGGTTTCACGCAGTTCCGGCGATTTTGTATCGTTGGCGGCCTGTTCAATGGCGGAATTCAAGAACGACTCCCAGTGCTGCCAGGCGGA
>JBAQYH010000684.1:0-1640 GCA_049299935.1 Methylobacter sp.
AAGTAGCGCCGGCCAGTATTCCATTCATGAAGCTTTAGCCAAAGTGCATTTAGCGGGCTACGATGATGTCCTTGTTCAGGCTTTGTCCGCAGGCCAGAAAAGGCGGTTGTCTTTGGCAAGATTGCTGATAACCGAAAATGTGTTGTGGATTCTGGATGAGCCTTTCACCTCATTGGACAAGCACGGCATCGCCCTGATCGAAACCTTAATGACCGAACATTGCGCTAACGGCGGCATGATTGTGCTTACCTCGCATCATGACATCGACCTGCTCGATGTCGATGTCCAACGTATTTATTTATCCTGATGTCTTTATCCCGCGCATTTTTTGCCGTTATTCGGCGCGATCTGGTTTTGGCCCTGCGGCGTCGTTCGGAGATAGCCAATCCGCTGCTGTTTTTTATCCTGGTCATAACCCTGTTCCCGTTGGGTATCGGTGCGCAGCCGCATTTACTGCAAGCCATTGCGCCGGGGATTATCTGGGTTTCCGCGTTGCTGGCGGCGATGCTGTCGCTGGACAGCCTGTTCCGTTCTGATTTTGACGACGGCTCGCTGGAACAGATTTTATTAACTCCGCATCCGACTTCGGTGCTGGTGTTGGCTAAGATCATCGCCCACTGGCTGGTGACGGGGTTGCCGCTGTTGATCGTCGCGCCGCTGCTGGCGGTTTTTTTAGGCCTGCCCAATCATTCGTTAGGCATCTTATTGCTAACCTTGCTGCTGGGAACACCGGTGTTAAGCCTGATAGGCGCGATCGGGGTTGCGCTGACCGTAGGGCTGCGCCGGGGCGGCATGATTTTGTCGCTGCTGGTGTTGCCGTTGTATGTGCCGGTGCTGATTTTTGCCGGTAATGCGGTGCAGATGGCGGGCAGCGGATTGCCCGTCGATGCGCAAATTAATATTTTGATTGCCATTTTATTGATGGCCTTAGTGTTGACGCCTTTGCCGACAGCTGCCGCATTAAAAATGAGTATTAATTGATAATATCTCGTAGAATAATCGGACATCTTGTCGACATGGAGTAAATGATTATGGCCTCAGCTAAATATTTATCCGTTTTTTCCCCGGCAACCGGGCAACAAAGAAAAGAAAATTTCGACAATTACTGGGCGTTTAGCCAAGACCACGGCGGGGAGCTGTTCGAAGGCGACAAGGATTTGGCTAAAAAACGCGCCCGGCTGAAGTATTTTCAGGATAACCCGGTTAAATTGCGCAGGCCGCTGGCCGATCCCGACGCTTTTTATCGCAATTACGTTGATATGCACGACGACCCCAAGTCGCTGGATCGCATAACGCTGATGCTGACCGGCATCTACAAGTTTGCCCGGCATGAATGGGTGGGCATTAAAGGCGCCTGGGATGCGGTGCCCGATATGGCCCATTCGGATAGAGTGGAAGATAAAATCAGCCGTGTGCATTTGGCCGAAGAGTTCTGCCATGTGCGGCTGTTTGATGAGATGCTCCGTACTTGCGGTTTGGATAAAGTGGAGTGGGTGCCGTTAGGGCCGGTTAAAGAAAAAGTCTACGAGCAGTTCCCCAAATTGCCCGGCTTTTTAATGGACGCGCCGGCTTTCGTCACCGAGTTGATGGGAGTGACTTTTTATTGCCATCTGTATCAGCTGTTTGACGAAGTGCTGGCT
>JBAQYH010000685.1:0-1636 GCA_049299935.1 Methylobacter sp.
CCTTCATATTTCATCGAATACTTTCTTTTTGTGATAACTAAATATCCCGCCCGCACACACACCCATGAACATTGCCTGTCTTACAAAGAAACTCTTCCCCCGTGCCTTCATGGCCTCTAAAAATGCCCTGTTTGCCGTCATAAAGCTAACAACCGGATTAGAGTCAATACGGTATAGGTAATCATGCAGAACGGCCTCACGATGCGCCCTTCCGCCAAAAGCCATATAAGCAATAGGGACACGGGGAACGCTGGCAAGGTCGGTTTCAAAATCTGCCGGAATCTCGATAATGCGGCCTAATAAATCGCTATCGTAGACAAGCGATTTTTCTAACTGCCAAACCGTATCGTCTTTTATGAGTACCGCTTTAAGTTCTGTTAAAAATAGACTCATTTCAACCTCGTTTCGTTCATCTTTTTCTGAATTTTTGCCAATTCCTGCGGAAGCATTTCACCGAGTTGGAGAATTTGCTTGCATGACTCATCAAGGAAATAAGAAGTAAAGAGCATTCTTAAAATTGCAGAGACAAATAATTTTTTAATCATTATCCCGCCTCAATTAAATCAGTGACTTCTTGCGCTCTTTTGGGCACTTGTTTAAACCACGCACTTTGTCTCATATGATTGGCCGCGTCTTCCCATCGTCCGGTATTGATTGCGGCAATAGTATGATGAAAATGAAGTGCTTTTGTTTTTCCTAACTGAAATACAAAATCAATCAGCGCCATTCTGCGATTTAGAGATATGTCGTCCCAGTTTGGAAATAAATCTAAGCAATCGGAAATGGCGTTTTTGACTGAAAGACTTAAAAGGAGGTCAGACATTTCTTGCGTAATGCACCCATGCTTTTTCAAGTAATCCGCTATAGGTTTTGGAAGAGGATTAGCGTCAAAGTTCCAACCGCGTCCGATTGTGTTAAATCCGGCTGGGCATTTATACGGCTTCAGTTTATCGCCTTCGTGCTTTTCAATAAAGGATTCAACTGTCATTAGCAGGACACCTTTTGACCTGTTCTCGCTTCGTGTGCGCCTTCAAGATGTGCAACACGATCATGCAAGTCATTATATTTATTAAAAAGTAAATTCTGATTGTCTTCAAATGTTCTCAACGTCTTAATTACAAACCACGTTATAATTATAAATAGCGAACTGATTAACACAGACATAAGATCAATATGTTCAGCCCATGACGGTTCTGTTGTCGCGGCATAACAAGTAATAACGGCCATAAATAGAATAACGAACCCGATTATCCACTGGTATATTTTTAACTTCGTTTTGAATTTAATTTTGTATGCCATTTGACCGCCCCTTTTTTATCTGCTATGTATTTTCACTTTTAAGGCGGGTGCAGTTACCTTTCTGCTTTGGGGTGTTCGTAGCACCCCGCCCGCGTTAATTAATAAGCCGATCCTAACGCTACTCTCCGCCAATTCGTGTCGGCAACCGTGTTTGTGGCAATGCAGTGATAAATGTATGTCGCATCAACACAAGTTTCATTTGCCACACCAACAGTGCCATCAACACTGCCTGAAAGGAACGTCGCATCCGCCGCCCATGAGCCGTTTGCCAGGGTTTCAGCAATAGCCGTGGAGTTTCCGATCACTCCTTTGATTAAATTAGTCGCCGTCATTGTTG
>JBAQYH010000686.1:0-4642 GCA_049299935.1 Methylobacter sp.
GCTTGCCCGCCGCCTGCGAGGATTCTTCCGGCGTTTCTGCCTCAACCGCAAAAATAATGGTAGTGGCATCCTCGGGAAATGCCTCATTGAAATGCGCCTGGTTTTGCTGGAAAGGCAAGTCGGGAGACAGCATTTCAGCGGTGTTGGTGTTAATCTCCAGGTATTGAATGCTGTAGTACAAAGTGGTGCCGCAAAGCAATAGCGACAGCAATAACAGCGTCCACGGACAACGCATGATTTGTCGCTCGCACCAGCCGATCAGGGTGTTGAAAAAAGATGACATGTTGTTTATCGGTCTTGGCTGGGTAATGCGGTCAATTGATCGAGCTGCTTGGCGACCAATTTTAACGTGTTTTTTGCCGCATTGAAATGCAGGCCCAGTTTTATAAGTCCGGGTAATTCTGCCGGGTGTAGCGCGATAAAGGCTAATAATTTAACTAAAACGATGTCGCCCTCATCATTAAGAGAGTGATTGATGGCTTTAGGTAAATCCATGCTGGCCGGATCGGCAATGGCCCGGATAGCCAAAAAAGGCAGGTTGTTTTGCAGGGCGGTTTTGGCTACGGCGATGCTTTCCATATCCAGTGCGATTGCGCCGGTTTGGCTGTGCAGGTGTTTTTTGTCGTTGCCGGTGGCTACGATGCCGTTGCTTTCGGCCAAGCTGCCGGTATGGACTTTTAGAGTGGTTGAAAGCAGGTTTTGGGTGCGGTCATGCCAGTCGGGGCGAATGCCGATTTGAGCGCCTTCGGCATCTATCAGTGTGTCTGCCAGGACCAGATCGCCCGGTTTTAATGTTTCGCTGAGGGCCGCAGCGCAACCCCAGCTGATCAGCCGGGCGGCGCCTTGTGCGATCAATAACTCGGATGCTGTTCGTGCATTGTTGGCGCCCGCGCCGGAATAGGCGAGAACGATCGTGTCGGTAATAAAAACACAGCACCCTTTATCAATTTTTTTTGAGGTCAGGGTGCTGAGTTCTTCCGGCAAAGCAACAACAATGCCGGTGATCAATTTTTATCGCCAGGGACGGCGTGTATGCCACAAGCCGGTACGGAACCGGCGTGGCTATCGCCAGGGATGGTGTGTATGCCATCAGCCAGTCGGGTACTGGCATGGCCATCGCCAGGGACGGTGTGTATGCCGCAAGCCAGCCTGGAGCTGGCGCGGCAGTTGAGCTCGTTGCGGTATCTAGCTAGGGCCCAAAGCGGGAAGAACTTGTCGTAACCGTGGTACTTAAGGTAGAAAACCTTAGGAAAGCCGGGGGCGGTGAAACATTCGTCATTCCATACGCCGTCAGCTTGCTGGTTGCGCAAGATAAAATCGATGCCTGCTTTCACTTCGGGGCTGTGCGCCTCTCCCGCCGCCATCAGTGCCAGAACAGCCCAAGCCGTTTGGAATGCAGTGCTGAAATGATATTTCCCGCTATGGCTTAAATCGTGATAGCTGTAGTTGTCCTCGCCCCAGCCGCCATCGCCGCGTTGTACGCTTTTTAGCCATGTTGCGGCTTTGGTGTACATTGGGTCGGTTTTAGGCAGGCTGGTTTGCTCAAGGCCGAGCAATGCCGACCAAGTGCCGTAGATGTAGTTGGTGCCCCAGCGGCCGAACCATGAGCCGTCCGCTTCCTGTTCGCTACGGATGTACTCGATAGTGCGTTCTAACGCAGGCAGGTATTCGGCATGATCCTGAGCCACTCTGGCCATCAGCATCGCGCAACGCGCGCTGACATCGGTTGTTGGCGGGTCTAATAATGCGCCGTGATCTGCAAAAGGAATTTCATTCAAATAATAGTAAGTGTTGTCGACATCGAACGCACCGTAGCCGCCGTTTTTAGACTGCATGCCGACTATCCAGCGGGTTGCCCGGTGTATCGATTCATCCAGGTGCGGCAAGTTCGACTCTGCCATCGCGAACGCAACAACCGCCGTGTCGTCGACATCGGGATAATGCGGGTTCTCGAATTGAAATGCCCAGCCGCCGCCTGCCAAATCAGGCTTGGAAATGCGCCAATCGCCGGGTTCGTCCGACAGCTGTTTGCTTTTAAGCCAGTCGTAGGCGCGGGTCAGGCTTTGGCTGTTGCCGGTTTTGTCGGCTTCCTGTAAGGCCAGTGCGGCAAGCGCTGTGTCCCAAACCGGGGACAGGCAGGGCTGGCAGTAGGCATCATGCTCATTGATGACCAGTAACTTGTCGATGGCCTTGCGCGCGGTGACGACATGATGATGATCTTTGGGCATGCCCAGCAGCAGCATGGCTTCATAAGAATTGACCATCGCCGGGAAAATTCCTCCCAGGCCGTCTTCGCCGTTCAGGCGTTCAATAAACCAGTCTTTGGCTTTTTCAATCGCCAATTCGTGCGCTTTTTTCGGGATTAACGGGCGTGTTACCCGGCCCAGTTTATCCAAGCCCAGAAAGATTTTATTTAAAGTCGTTCTTTCAGGAAAATAGTGTCTTTCTTCATCGGGGTGGGTGATAAAAAGTTCCAGTATATTAATATTGTTAGGGTTCTTTGCTGTTGCTTTTAAGGTGCAAAGAATAAACAGCGGCACCATAACGGTCCTGGACCAGTAAGATACTTTGTCCAAATGGAACGGAAACCAGCTGGGGAACAGCATGATTTCGACAGGAATATAAGGAACGCCGCGCCAGGGCAATTGCTCGAAGGTCGCCAGCGCAATACGCGTGAACACGTTGGCTTTTGCCGCACCGCCTTGGCTGAGGATGTAATTTCTTAGCCGAACCATATGGGGCGCGTCGACGGAATCCCCGGCCATTTTTAACGCGTAATAGACTTTAACGCTGCAACTGATATCGCCTTCGCCGCCGGTATATAGCGGATAGCTGCCGTCTGTAGATTGACGGGGCCTTAAGTAGTTGGCGATTTTGGCTTGTAACGACTCATCAATCTCGCCCAGATAATGCATCATCATGATGTATTCGGATGGAATTGTGCAGTCTGCTTCCAGTTCAAATACCCAATAGCCATCCTTGTCTTGCAGGCTTAATAATTTCTCTTGCGCTTTGTTAATGGCCCGATTTAGATTGTCGGCATAGCTATTAACGGTATTCGATGAATTCGAAATAGCGCTGATATTTATCTCTGAATTTGCTTCGTTAAACATAAGTTCCGTCCTTAAAGTTTTATCTTGGCTTCTGAGGATTGTGTTGAGTATGTCCAGTCGGGCGTTTCGAGTCCGCGACTTGTTAAGTTAAAAAGTAAGGTCAGCATCGTGTTGCTGCGTCCAGTCAATCGGGTCGCAAGAATAGTCGCTTTAACGCTGTTGCGGGTGATTTTGACTTGATCGGAATTATTGAAATCCAGGTTTTGCTTGATCTTCTTTAAAGTTAAAACGGCCATGCCCAGCGCCCAAAGGCAGAAGTTGCGGATGCCGGTTTCATGGGTAGGAAGCAGCAGCGTGTATTTCAGTGCGTTATGCAAATGACCATGGGCAATGCTGATCAAGTGTTCCAGGCCTTTTCTGAAATTTTCGGAATTGGTTTCAGGTGTCAGGGTTTTAAGATCAAAGCCCGTTTCGGTAAAAATATCTTGCGGCAGCCAGCAGACGCCCCGGCCGGCATCATCCCAAATATCTTTTAGTATGTTGGTCATTTGCAGTCCCTGGCCAAAAGAGATCGACAGGGTCAGCAGTTCGTCTTTGTGCTTCGCGATTTCCGGCGAGTAATGGCAAAACAGCTTGGCCAGCATTTCTCCGACGCATCCGGCAACGTAATAACAGTATCTGTCCATATCGGCGAGTGTTGCCAAGCCGCCATGCAGGTCCAGTGCCTGGAAAATCGGCATGCCTTCAGCCATGGTTTCCACGCAGGAAGCCAGCGCCTCGATTTGATCGGGGTCAAATTTATGAGTGATTTGAATGACCCGCGGCAATACATGAATCAAGGTGTGCTCGGCAGGAATGGTTTGCCCGGAAAGCAGAGGTGCAAGTTCGACGGCAAACGGCTCTGAGTTGGTTCCGGTTTTAACGATCTGAATAAACTCGGAGCAAAAATATTTTTTTTGTTCGGGAGACAGGGAAACTTCATCTTCGATGGTGTCGACAATGCGGCATAACAAATAAGCGTTGGCGACTGCGCTGTATAATTTTTCCGGCAACTGGGGAATGGTCAGCGCAAATGTTCTGGAGACGCCTTCAAGCAATAAGGCCTGAAATTCATCATCAGATAAATTGCTGAGTGATTTTGGGTTATCCAGGGATATTTGAGTTTCACTCATGATGTTTTAGGTGTCGATTTGCAAGGTGAATTTAAGTTAATAAATGGCAATAATAGACTGTTTGTTGGTATTTTGCAAAGCAATGTTGTTTTGTTGCAAATACGCGAACGCTGTAGCACTTGCAGGATGTTATTTATTAATAAAATCAATTTATTATGCTGGTTTGTGTCGTATTTGTCTCGATGGCATGAAGTTGCGCTCTGCATAGGCGTTTACACATAATTATCTGTAAAACTGGAGTCGTTAGTTAAAAGATAGTATTCTACTCAACAATAGATAAGCGATTGTATTATATAACAGGCTTGTCAATATGCCTTGATTTCTGCCGTTCAAAAGTAGTAGGTAGTTGTATTTTGGTGAATATTGTCGGCTTGTTGCTTTATTGGTACAGGTTTGTCGTTTCGCAGTGTGTGGTTT
>JBAQYH010000687.1:0-6808 GCA_049299935.1 Methylobacter sp.
CGCCAGCGCCTGTTGATGCCGTTCCCCTTTTTTGTGGCTGTCATCAATAGCCGACTTTAACTCCGCCAGGCTGCGCTGATCCTTGGTAACCGAAAGCCTTAACTGGTCCGCTTTGAGTGCATCGTTCGTTTTCCTGACATTCAAGGTTTGATAGCGTCCCAGCTCGGCATCCCACCGGCTCCATTCGGCTGCGATGGGTTTAATCGCCTGATTTTGTTCCAGCCAGAGATTAAGCTGTTGCAACGCCGAAACTTGTTCGGCCTGCCGCCTCAATAGGGCTTGATGCTCTTTTTCGGCCGCATCCACCGCTGCAAGCAATTGGTTTTCTTCGGTGGCCAGGGTGCGAACAGCTTGCCGGATAACATCGATGCGGATGTCCAATGCCCGCGCTTTAATTAATACCGGTTGCGCCTGCTGCTGTTGCTGTTCGGCTTCGGCTAACGCAACGGCAACAGCGCCGAGTTGTTCCTTTGCCGTTTGCAGCTTTGTTTCAGTAGTTACCAACTGGTCGCTGCTGTCTTTGAGTTTTTGCTCGGCATCCCGGTGTTCTGTATCGGCAGTTTGGTACTGCCCCAACAGCGGCCTTAAAGGCTGCGCGGCTTCGACTTTTTGGATTAACTGCCTCTCGGCTTCCGCCGCATCCCACGACTGTTGGCTGCCGACAAGAGCATCACGGGCAATCCGCTCGGCTTCTTGCAGCTTTTTAAGTTCGGCATACCAGTCGATGATTTTCTGGTTACTTGCGATTTGCTGATCCAGCCCGGCCAACTGGGCTATGAACTGGTCGCGTTGCTGTTCCAGCAGTTGGCGGGCTTCTGCATCCAGCGGGATTTGATCCTGCATTCTGTTGATAATCTGGCTTAACGCTTCTTTTTCTTGCCTGGCCCGCTCGAATGCAGCAATGGACAGCTCCGAATAAAGTTCTGTGCCGGTGATGCGCTCCAGCAAACTGGAACGCTCGTCTTTTTTGGCTTTCAAGAACGCGGCAAAATCGCCCTGAGCCAATAACACCGAGCGGCGGAACTGGTCGAAGTTAAGGTCGATCAGTTCGCAAATTTTCTCCAGCGTGTTTTTCTTGCCCTGACCGATGCGCTGGCCGTCGTCGATTTTGCTTAACGTGACGTCCTGCGGCTGCAAGCGGCCGTCCGCTTTGCCTCGGGCTTTGCTGACTTCCCAGCGCGCCCGGTAGTGATGCTTGTCCTTGCCGATAAAATCCACTTCGGCATAAGCATTACTGGTGCCCCGGCGCAGTATCGAGCGCACGTCAGTGCTGACCACACGCAGGTTTTCATCCTCGTCTTTATGGCCGACCGCAAAACCGTGACCGTCCGGCAGGCGCGGGATTTTGTCATACAGCGCCAGACATAAGGCATCCAGAATCGTGCTTTTACCGGCGCCGGTTTGTCCGGTGATGGCGAATAATCCGGCCTGCTCCAGCGGCCCCGAGTTCAACAAAATCTCGAACGGTTCGGCAAGGCTGGCCAGGTTTTTTCCGCGTATCGCTAAAATGCGCATCAGTCCATTCCTTGCAGGCTTTCAACCAATTCGTTAAATAACGCATTTAACGCTTCGGGCGCATCCTGGTCGTATTTGTTTTGATAGCAGCGCTGGAAAACATCCAGCGGTTGCAGTTCTTCCAGGCGTTCTTCGATTTTCAGATCGGCTAGGCTTTTTTCGCTACCGCTGTAAGCCGTGGATATTTTCAACAAGCGCACCGGCCGCTTGGCGATGGCTTCTTCAATTTGCTGGCGCAATCCGGGCTCCGGTTTTTCCAGCCTGATACGCAATTCAAGCAGCGGCCTTTGCTCAGTTGGCAGGTCGTCCAAAATCAGGTTTTCCAACTGCCCGATCACCTCTGACAATATCGCAAAATCCTTGCCGTTGGGAATCCTGAGCAATTGAACGCTGCGGGGGATTTTAACGGCGGCGGTTTCAACCGGTTGACCTGCCCGAACATCCACCTGAACGACCTGATGCGAGTAATCGGTTTCATCGAACGACAGCGGAATCGGCGAACCGCTGTAACGGATATGCTCGTTTGCACCGACTTTTTGCGCCAGATGCAGATGGCCTAATGCCACATAAGCAATCTCATCGGGAAATAATTCAACCGGCAACGCATGCTGATTGCCGCCCAGTATTTTGCGCTCGCTTAATTCGGACACCGCACCGTTGACCATATAACAATGCCCGGTCAGGATCAGGCTCTCGGCATTGCCCGCCTTTTGTTGCAATTGCAAAAACAATTCGGCATACAGCGTTTTCATACCGGAGATTAACGGATCGTTGTCTTGCTCAACTGATGATGGCAAGTCGGCATTGCGCAAAAACGGCATCGCCCCGCACCACGCTTTAGTCTCGCCCGCCGCATTGGTCAGCGGCACCAGCAAGCGATCCCACTCGATATTGCCCTGCTCGTCGCGAGGCAAGCCGCCGACCACGGTAACGCCCAGCGCATTGAGTATCGGGGATGGCGCATCCAGCCGTGAAGCGGAATCGTGATTGCCGCCGATCAACACAATATCCAGATTCGGCAGCCGGTTCCTGGCTTTGACCAGGAAATCATAAAGCTGGGATTGCGCGGCAGAGGATGGATTTGCCGAATCGAAAATATCCCCGGCAATAATCAACGCATCGGCCTGTTTGTTGAGCAATTCATCCAGCAGCCAGTCCAGAAACTGCTGATGCTCCAGTTGCCGCGAAACGCCATGTAGATGATGACCGAGATGCCAGTCTGCGGTGTGGAATATTCTTAACATTGCTTTTCTTTTTTAGATTTGATGGTGAGCAATATAACAAAGAAAGGCTGTCTGTTGCGGATCAATCTTTTTAACCAACAAATATTCACCATGCCAAAGCTGGCTTTGCGCTTCCAACATTGCGAATTTGTGGTGAAGGCGGTTACTCGGCGAATGAAAGAGATGGGCACCGTTTATGCCAATTGCCTAACCGTTTTGCATCTGGGATAACCGGAACATCCCCAGAACTGTTTACCTTGATTGGCACCTTGCCGCGCCGTTCTCAATGTCATTGGCATACCGCATTTTGGGCATGAATTATCATCTTGCCGCTGTTTTTCCTCGACCAACGTTTTGACGTGCTTAACATGATCGATGTGAGTCCTGATCGATGGTTTTAACCGGCCGGACTGAATCTTGGCACAAATGGACAGCACATCGCTGTCACTTAGAATGACCAGCATTTTGCTTTTTATAAAGCGGATATAACCGCCCATATAAACAACATTGTCCGGCATTGCCGTTTTAAAAGTGCTATCGCCGACAAAGACAACCACCGAAAACACCTTATCCGGCTGGAGTTCCAGAGCAGACCTCAGTGTCTCGATGTGTTTGTAGTTCTGATGCAGCGGATTTTGAAATGTGTTCGTATGCCGGTAAATCTTCTGCGTCCAGAGTTTTTGTTGAGCACTGCCGAATATCCAGCCTTTCATGTTCTTGGTCTCGATCACAAAGACACCGTACCGCGACACAATTACGTGGTCGATTTGGGTGCTTCCGCCCTCTGTTGGCAGCGTTACATTCTTAAACAACGTGTAGACTTTCTTATCCAGAAAGAACTTTGCTGCCAAGTTAACCTGAAACTCGCCAAACATGCCTTTCATGAAAGGCGATTTTAGAAATGCCATCAGGAAAAGCAGTGGAATCATCCACCAGAAGACGCTTATTATTTGGGTAACTATTGATGATGCGTACATATAAAAGGATCCTGACATTGGTTTAGGGTATATCGGTTAACAATTTCATCATTGCTTCGCTGCTCCAATGCAAACGCCTAAGTCATAAAGAAGCCGGCTTGATTTTTCTACAAAATAGCTATAATGGCTGCCATGTAATTCTTATCCATAGGAACTATGAACATGAAAACCATCTCGGCTAACGACGCAAAAAATGCATTTGGCAGTTTTTTGGATTCGGCACAAAGAGAGCCGGTAATGATTACCGAAAAAGACCGTCCTATCGGAATATTTTTTTCAATGCATGATGTTGAAGCGTTAATTCAAGTAAGCGAGTCTTTTAAAAAAGACATCCATGCTGGAATTCTTTCAGGAATCGCCGATGCTGAAGCGGGCCGTGTAACTGAATGCAGCCAAGACCACATAAACGAGCTGAAGACAAAGTTTAGAGCTAGATTAGTTATGTAGGCTAGAATAAAGACTCTATTTAGTATCTGCGGCAGACAAAGGAACAAAGATGAACGAAATTTTCTTTATTGTAGAAGACGCCCCGGAAGGCGGCTATACGGCCAAGGCGCTCGGCGAATCGATTTACACCGATGCGGACAATCTTGAAGAACTCCACGCCAACGTCCAGGATGCAGTTCGCTGCCATTTTGATGAAGACAAAAAGCCGAAGATGATCCGCCTGCATTTCGTTCACGAAGAAGTCATCGCAGTTTGAAACTTCCCCGCGACATCGACGGAATCGAGCTTGCAAAGGCGCTTGCCAAACTTGGATACCGTATCACCCGCCAAACCGGAAGCCACATTCGTCTGACAACTTTTGAGAACGGCGAACATCACATAACCATCCCCGCCCATAATCCTTTGAAAATTGGTACATTGGCTGCGATCTTCAGCGATATTGAATCGCACTTCAAGCTTACTCGTGATGAGCTGTTGAAGCGACTCTTTCCTTAGTTTTTTCTCCGTTCCGCTTGAGCGCAATGTTAAGCATTTAATTTTACTCTGACCCCAATTATTCCCTGACCCCAATTATTCCGAATCCTTGTCCTGGTAAAATACATGGTTAATTAACTCTTGCGGATTTTTGAAGTCCTGAGAGCGGTCTATTTCTTGAATAAGATTCGTCAAACATTCAAATTCCGAGCAAAGATCATCTGGTAATGCATCACGAATTTCTTGTTCTAGCTGTTTTAATGCGGCCCATAATTCAAGAGCCACAAGAGAAAAAGAAGAATCAAAATTGAGTAAGTTTTTTACTTCAGCGAATTGCTTTGCATTAATAGCAGAGACTATTTTTGCGGCTTCAATGTGAAATTCAGCATGTCTATTTAAGCATGTTTTATAGCTTGGTAAATGCCCATATTTAAACTTACCCTCTTTATGCATCCATTTACCAGCATCACAACAATTGTCTTTTCCAATATCAGTGGGATCCATCGGTTCCCCTGAATATAAAGCATGTATGAGTTTTGTTTTCCAAGCAAAATGTTTTGATAGTATTAGTTCAATATCCATAAATTTACAAATTTGAAAAGCATGAATAAAGCGAGGAGTTGCTATTTATGCGAAAAATTTTATGAACATCTCTTTATAAAGGTAAGCAAGTAGCCTGGATGAAGCTTGCGAAGTTGGCTCCACCCTTCCTTATCCTTTTATAGCCTTAAAGCCAATATCGGTACGGTAATAAACATTATCCCAATGGATGCCATTCGCCAGCACATAGGCTTTGCTTTGAGCTTCTTTAATATCATGTCCTAAAGCGCAAGCGCATAACACCCGGCCGCCCGCCGTAACCAGGTCGTTGCCGACTTGTTTGGTGGCCGCATGAAACACTTTGCAGTCCTCGTGCTCCTCGCTAGGCAAGCCGGAAATGACCGCGCCGCTTTCGGATGCGTCAGGATAGCCGCCCGCGGCTAAAACCACGCCTAATGCGGCGCGCTCGTCCCATTCGCTGCCGGTTTGATCGAGATTCCCGGCCAGCGCGGCTTCGCAAAGCTCCACCAGATCGCTTTTTAAGCGCATCATGATCGGCTGCGTCTCAGGGTCGCCGAAGCGGCAGTTGTATTCCAGCACTTTAACGGAACCGTCGGCACTAATCATCAAACCGGCGTACAGAAAGCCGGTATACGGCAGTCCGTCTTCGGCCATGCCTTTTAAGGTCGGTTCGATGACTTCGCGCATGACCCGTTGGTGGATTTCAGGAGTGACGACCGGAGCCGGGGAGTAAGCGCCCATACCGCCGGTGTTGGGGCCTTTGTCGCCATTGTCGCGGGCTTTGTGGTCTTGCGAGGTCGCCATCGGCAACGCGTGTTTGCCGTCGGCTATGACGATAAAGCTGGCTTCTTCGCCGGTCAGGAATTCTTCGACGACGACGCGATTGCCCGCTTCGCCGAACACATTGCCGGACAGCATGTCCTCGACGGCCGCGATGGCTTCCTGTTCGGACTGGGCGACGATCACGCCTTTGCCGGCCGCCAAGCCGTCGGCCTTGACCACGATCGGCGCGCCTTGTTGCTTGATATAATTGATGGCTTGCTGCTTGTCGGTGAAAGACTGGTATTTCGCGGTCGGAATGTTGTGGCGGATCATGAAGTCTTTGCAGAAAGTCTTCGAACCTTCCAGTTGCGCGGCTTTTGCGGTAGGGCCAAAGCACTTAAGGCCCGCTTGCTGAAAACGGTCAACAATGCCCAAAACCAGCGGCACTTCGGGGCCGATAATGGTCAGGCCGATCGCTTCTTTCTGGGCAAATGCCAGCAGCGCGTCAATATCGTTGACCGCAATGGCAATGTTTTCGACAGACGGTTCCAGAGCGGTACCGGCATTGCCGGGCGCGACAAACACTTTTTCGACTTTGGCTGATTGCTTGGCTTTCCAGGCGAGGGCGTGTTCACGGCCGCCGCTGCCGACGATGAGGATTTTCATGGTGATTCTCGTGTGTTTTATGGCGACTTGATTGCCATGTGATAGTTGTCCACGAAAAACACGAAAGGCACGAAAAGAGTGAGTTATAAAAATTTTTCGTGTTTTTCGTGCCTTTCGTGGACGCTGTTCTTTAATTAATGCCGGAAATGACGCATACCGGTAAAGACCATCGCGATATTATGC
>JBAQYH010000688.1:0-6896 GCA_049299935.1 Methylobacter sp.
ATCCCAAAATATAGTTTTAAGTGCATCGGTATCAACAGAAAATTTCTTTGAAAAACGCTCCGCAAAATATTTTCACTTAACACCTTTTGGTCAATGCGAACAACATGGTTTGCTAAGTTCTCAGAAAAAAGTTTTTCTTGTTCCCCAATTCAATAACGCTGAATTCTACATTGGTATAACGGCTCTTAAACCACCACAAAATCTTGCGTTACTTTTCCAGGTTGCCGATGGCACGGCCGATCCACTGATTGAAAAACCTAAGCAACATATTCAATGGAGTTATCTTAGCAATAACGAATGGATTAACTTCGGTACACAGGATGTGCAAGACAGCACTGACGGTTTGATTAACTCAGGGATTATCACTTTTACAATGCCTGATAAAGCCAATTCTACCAATACCATGCTGCCTACTGGACAACATTGGCTCAGAGCGTCGGTGACTGAAAAAAGCGATGCGGTATGCAAATTACTGACCGTGTCCGCGCAAGGCTTAAAAGTTACTTTCCAAAACCAAAACAACGATCCGTCTTTTCTGGCAATAACATTAGCCGCAGAAACAATCAGCAAACTCAAACAACCTGATGCAGCGGTCAAAAAAGTAATCCAGCCTTTTGCCAGTTTTGGCGGTCGCGGTGCCGAACAATCCTTGGCGTTCTACACGCGCATCAGCGAACGGCTACGTCATAAAGACCGCACGATTACCCTTTGGGATTATGAACACCTGATACTGGAAGCCTTTCCGCAAATTTATCAGGTCAAATGTTTAAATCATACAGCGTATGAACCTGGCATTTACAACGAACTTGCCGCAGGGCATGTGACCGTTGTCACCCTGCCTAATCAGCAGTTTCATAACCTGCATGATCCTCTGCGCCCTTACACCAGCCTTGGTTTGTTGACAGAAATCGAAAAATTTTTACAAAAAAAGCTGTCTTGCTTCGTCAAGCTGCATGTTAAAAACCCTCAATTTGAAGAAGTGGGCATTGCGTTTAAGGTTAAATTTTACACAGGCTTTGATGAATCTTTTTATGTAAAAAAGTTAAAAGAAGCGATTACCCGCTTTCTTTCGCCTTGGGCGTTTTCCGATTGCAGTAGTCCATCCTTTGGCGGGAAAATTTATTCATCGGTATTGCTCAACTTTGTCGAAGAACAACCTTATGTCGATTATGTGACTGATTTTAAATTGTCCCATACCTATACAACGCTCGACAGTACGGGTTCAGAAATTGAGGTAGTCGATCTTGATGTTACTGAAATAGAAGGCTCGAAAGCCGTTTCAATTCTGGTATCTGCCAAAGATCACGACATAAAGTCCATTAATCCGGCTGAAATACAATTTACCTCTACAACCTGTCCGTGCGCATCCTTATGAGCAAGCTACCAGAAAGCATACCCAAACAGCCTGAGCTAAAAGCTGCGGAAGATTATTATCGTTTGCGGCGAGAAGGCATAGGATTCATTGAAAAGATGGCGAGTAGCCTATGGACGGATTACAACACCCACGATCCCGGCATTACCATACTGGAAGCCTTGTGCTTTACCATCACCGATCTTGCCTATCGGGCAAACTGGGATATTAAAGATTTACTATCACACAAACAACTTGCTACTGATCCGAATCAACCGTTCCCTAAGCAAGCATTTTTTACTGCCAGCAAAATATTAACGGTTAACCCGGTTACTCCTGACGATTTTCGGCGTTTATTGATTGATCGCCCTGAAGTCCGCAATGCATGGGTATTTTGTAAGGAATGCGCCTGTGATGTTCTTTATTACGCGTGGTGTGAACAAAATCAACTGACGCTTTCCTATCAAAAGCCTGCACAGGAAGATTTGTCATCGAAAAAAATCGAACCATTTGGTTTATATGAAATCTTGCTCGAACTTGAAAACGATTCGGAACTGGGTGATCTGAATGACCGGAAAATCATACAAAGCTACACAATAGAAGTTGGCGGACAAATACAGTCCTACATGCTCGAACTAAGATTTCCAGAATGGGGTTTATTAGAACAGGATAAATTTGCAGCGTTTATAACCAGCACCGCCCCCCACTTAACCATTACCTTGGGTAAATTTTCCAACAATAAAGTGGACAATAACTTTATTTCCGAGTCCGATCTGCAACGATTCTGGCGTAATGTTTTTTATATTAGTTTCAGTTTTTCCGCAGGCGGACAAACTATTGTCATTAACAATGTTTCGCTACGTATTTTTTGTGATGCATCCGTCATTAATAAATTGACAATCAACCAGTTGACTTCAAATTTATGTGCGGGAACACCCTCAGACTTCTTACAAAAATACCGTTGTAAACTGAAAAAATCAGCCGATCAAATTGTCGATGCCAAAGCTACATTACACAAACACCGTAATCTCGACGAAGATTTCTGTCGTGTAAACGCGGTCAATATTGAAGATATAGCTGTTTGTGCCGATGTGGAAGTTGCCGCCGATGCCGATATTGAACGTGTACAGGCTCGGATTTGGTTTGAAATTGAAAACTATTTTAATCCACCAGTTTTGTTTTACACGTTGCAGGAATTGATAGACAGTAATACACCAGTAGAGGCTATTTTCAATGGTCCCGCGCTTAGCTGCGGTTTTATCAAAGCCGAAGAACTGGAAGCGGCGGGGCTAAAAACGGTACTGCGCACCTCGGACATCATCAATCAACTGATGAATATTGAAGGCGTAGTCGCAGTCAATAATCTGTTACTCAGTAAATATGATGCAGAAGGCAATGTTGTTAAAGGCGAGGTTGATCCTAAAATTCATGACAGTGGCGAACTTGAATTTGATAGTAATAAAGTAAGTGCATCCTGGCTGCTTTACGTTAAAGAAAAACATCAACCTAGACTTTATCATAATCTGTCGCGCTTTTTGTTTTTTAAAAATGGCCTGCCATTTTTGCCCAGAATGGACGAGGCGTATCAAACGTTAACGCAATTGCGAGGGGAAGCCGAACGACCAAAAAATAAAAATACTTTGCTGGATTTACCGATCCCGTCTGGCACATTTCGTCATCCTGAAGACTATTTCCCGTTGCAATACAGTTTTCCCTTAACTTACGGCATCGGTTCAGCAGGCTTGCCCGCGGGCGCATCGCCAGAACGTAAAGCGCAAGCCAAGCAACTCAAAGCTTACTTGATGGTATTTGAGCAACTTTTGGCAAACGCATTGGCGCAACTGGCACACACTGAACAATTGTTTTCCCTCGATTTTTCGATTGAACGCACCTATTTTGTCAAAGAATTGACTAATCAGCTTATCAAAGGCTATGACGATGTAATCAATGGACTTGATAAAACCAAGTTGGAACTGATAGCAGAAACACCCCCGGAATTTCACGAACGTCGAAATCGTTTTCTCAATCATTTGATGGCACGATTTGGCGAGCAGTTCGGTGAATACGCGTTGTTATTGACTAACTACAAAGGTCAGAAAGTCGCGCTTGACCGTTTAATCGAAGATAAAATTTCTTTTCTAAAAGCCTATCCTTTGATTAGTCATGATCGAAGCAAAGCGTTTAACTATACAGAAAATCCGTGTGCGCCTGATAATTTTTCAGGGCTTAAAAAACGTGTCAGTTTGCTGTTGGGTTATCCAAACTTGACGTTTGCATGGGAGATATTAAAAACCTCACAGGGTCATTATAAAGCCACGTTCCAATTAATGATCCAAAACGAAACATCATGGCTAAACGGTAAATTCACACTTCCTGCCCACACAAAAGATGTTGCCAGCAAGCAAGCCTATCAAGAACTCATGTTGCGCATAATTCAGCCTGAAGCATACAAAATCGTGAAACAAACAGGTTATTTCAAACTCAAGTTAACCGATGAACACCATAAGTTGATAGCGCAAGCTCCATCAGAATTTGCCAGCAAAACTGCGGCAATAGAATTTAGGGATGAATTGATAGGCTGGGCTGCCAACGAACGCGCCATTGTTGTGGAGCATTTGTTATTAAGACCCAAGTTTCCTGGTGATGCCTTATATCCTGTTTGCACTGACGGATCTTGCAATCTCTGTGGTGACGAAGACCCTTATTCGTTCCGTTTGACTTTCGTCATGCCCGGCTGGACAGCACCCTATAACACTAACCTGGAATTACGGCGTTTCGCTGACCGAACTATCCGCCAGGAAACGCCTGCCCATCTATTGCCGAAAATTTGCTGGATAGATAATACAGGCTTTGAACCTAATCCCTGTGGCGAACCCATCTTGGCAACCATTGCTGAACTGCTGGAAACAAACCCCGGCACGGTTTATACCCGCGAACAAGCGTGCGATTGTGCGTGGACACTCTTTAATAAATACAGTGATGATTTTAAGCCGTGGTTCGACGAGCGCAAAACCAATCATTGGCTGAAAACGACATGGGAATTAAAAATTACTGATCTTTTAAAAGATATCAAAAAAACAGATTTTAATTGTACCCAGTCTGTGTCAGACGCTACTTGGGGCAATATCCATGCAGAACTGTTGGCGTATTTTACCGATATTGCTTTACACGGCTGGCAGTTTGAACGCTTTGAAAAAGCCTTTAGTCAATGGCTGGAAGCCAATGTCAACATTGATTGGACAGAAGTCCACTTACAAGACCGGGTGCTGGCTATTTTGGAAGCAGGTCTCGATCTTGCTAAGCCACTCCCCTCTAAAGAGCAACTATGCAACTGTACCGCCAAAATAATCGGTGAATATGCGACTAAGTTCTATCTATGGATGCAAACTAATATATCGGCAGGCACAACTTTGGAAGAATTAGGTGCTAAAAAACTACCCGAACTGAAAATTGAAGACTGTAGCTCTTTATCGCTATCAGACGCAAATGCGACAAAACAAAAATTAACAGACTTATTAGTTGGCAAACAAGGCTTATACACCGGTTGGGTCGAAGTATCTTACCGCCTATGGATCGTCGTCGATCTGCTTAGCCATTTACGTAATACCTATCCGGGTGCAACTTTACATGACTGTGACGACGGCAGTGACCAAAATCCAGTACGGCTTGGCAGCACCGCACTGGGCAACTATCCGTTGCGCTCGTCCGCCATCTGAAACTTACTATAACGGTGATTTCGCTATGAAACCTACACAAGATAAATATCCATTCTTTGAAGCCAATCAAGTGCTGACCAACGCACATTTGAATCAGGCTGTTGATTATTTGGATGAACAACAGCGTCTGACCCACGCTAATCTAATTGGCATCGGTATTGTGTGCGGTTTGGAGATTAGCGTTGATGATACAACCTCGACCATCACTGTCACTAAAGGCTGCGGTATTAGCTCAGAGGGCTATCTCATCGTTCAACCTGGCGATATTATCCTGGGACGCTACAAAGATTATCCGCTACCCGAAGAAAAAAATAGCGGGAAATACTCAGCGTTTCTAAAAGCGGACAAGAGCCAATACCCGCTGTCAGAGCTTGTTGAAGATAATGAAAACAACAAGGTTGGCTCTAGTTTAATAACTGCGTCTGTTTTAAATGACAAAGCGGTGTTACTGTTTTTAGAATTAAAAAAAGATGGCTTGCGTAATTGCAGTCCCAATAATTGTGATGATAAAGGCGCGGCGATCACCGCAACCCTACGGTATTTATTAATTGAAAAAAATGATCTTAATGACATCATCGCCAAAGCAAACGAACTACCAAGTGGACAGACTGTCGCCGATCTCGAAGCCAAATTACTGGCACAACTGAACTTGCCTGATCTACGCCTGCCGCGTTATGACGTACCTAACAGCAACCCCGCAACCTCCAAAGAACTATTAACGGCTTTCCATCGTGTTTTCAGCACTGATAAACTGGTTACTCAACTGGGTGACGCGCTTGGCAAAGCTTACGAAGCGTTCAAACCCATTGTGCAACCTTTAGGCAACCCATCCGCTGATTTTAAAGCAACATTCGGCTTTTTAGATAACGTACCAACCAGTACGACTCAAGTGCGGTTTCTACAATATTACTACGACGGCTTCGATGACTTGATTAAAGCCTACGATGAATTTCGCTGGAAAGGCTTGGCGTTGTTGTGTGCTTGCTGTCCATCTGAAAAACTTTTCCCAAGACATTTGATGCTGGGCCTGGTTTCTGGTGCGAGTTCCAGCGTCTACCGGAATAGCTTTCTTGCGTCTTCAGCCAGCACTAATTGCGATGAACGCACTAATGAAGTCGCGCTGTTATTTCAGCGTTTAGTGGAAATGATTGCTCAATTTACCGATACACCGCCTTTATCGCCGCTATTAAAATTTAAAAAAGCGGGCTCAACCGATACCCAAATACACATTACACCCAGTAAATTGGCCGATGTACCACTGTCCGATAAAGCAATTCCCTACTACTACCAACAAAGCGGAGAACCTCCGCTGTTTGAACTGTGGAATGCAGAAAAAAATCGACATAATCGAGCGAACCAAAATTTGAGTTATCGCTCTTATCAATACCAGCCAACAGCACCTACGTTTATTACTGACGCGCTACGTTATGACTTGGAGCCCTATAATTTCCTGCGCATAGAAGGTCACTTGGGTAAAAATTACCAAAGCGTCATGACTACATTATTAACCTTAAAAGCCCGTTACCGCTTACCTATCGAAGTTATTGCCCTGCGCACAGGCGCGTTTGATGACACGATAACAATGGATTTGACGAAAGAAAGCAGCCGCTTTCAGGATTTGGAAGCCCTGTACGACGTACTACGCGAAGAACTATTATCCAATCTTTGCGAAGGCATGATATTTTTGTACGACATTGTTATTGACGGAGCCAAGCTCAGCGGCGGCACGCCAAAAATGCCCTTGCTAAAAACTTGCGCGCCAAATTATCGTTACAAGGAAAATACCGTTGGTGCATGGTATGAACAATATTTAACCCGTATTCAGGCCA
>JBAQYH010000689.1:0-10060 GCA_049299935.1 Methylobacter sp.
GATGGACAGACTGACCAGCGGGAAGAAACATTTTTCTCCGGTTCTGTTTTCAGTATGAATGCCCCCGGCTTTTAGGTCTTTCTCGCTGTAATAGGCCGGGACGGTGTCTTTAAAGGCTTCCAATATGCTTTCGCAACGCATCAACCAGTCGTCGCAAGTGAAAATCACAATGAAATCATCGCCGCCGATATGTCCGACCACGCCGCTCTCTGCCGGAATGAACTTGGTCAGCGTATTGGCAACGGCCTTGATGATGTCGTCGCCCGCATCGTAGCTGTAAACATCGTTAAAAGGCTTGAAGTTATCAAGATCGAAGTAGCCGAAACTGAACGGTGTTTTGTCGGCCAGCAATTGATTGACCTGATTGTTGATCGGAACGCTGCCCGGCAACAGCGTCAGGGGATTGGCGTGCTTGGCATTATCGATTTGCTGGCGGGTAAATTCGGCGAGCAAGTCCAGCAGCGTGCCTATGCCCATATACTCCCCGTTACTGGTAATGATAAAAGCCGGGTCGCTGCTCATTAATGACGTCAATTGCTTACTGACCAAATCGATCGGCATGTTTTTATCGATACATAACGGGGTGTTTTCGATAAAGGTTTTTATCGGGTTTTTCCCATGCAGGTCGATGCCGTACCGGCTGGAAAACAGCTTGGTAAGAAACTTGTCCCGAAAAATAATGCCCGATGCCATATTGTCGTCAACCAACGGCAGTATGGTGAGTTCGCTGTTATGATGAAACAGGTTCATCACCTCGCTGATGGTGGTTTTTGCTGAAATCGGCGTGATGTCCCTGATGATATGAATCGCTGTTGTGGCGTTGTTAAAGGGAGTGGTTTTGTGATCGTTAGCGCGCTCGGCCGCAGTAAACAGCAAACTGTCGATTTTCTCTACCGGAATCGCTGTCGGCCTGGCAAAATAATAGCCTTGGGCATGCATAATGCCGAGTTTTTCTATAGCCTTGAATTCGTCTTCCGTTTCAATGCCTTCGGCAATGACGCTGCAATTAAGAGAGACCGCCATGCTTTGAATTGAGCGGACAAAATTAAGTTTGACCGGGTCGTCATGCAGGCCGTGGATAAAGTGTTTGTCTATTTTTACGTATTCGGGCAGTAATTCCGCCCAGAGCCTTAATCCTGAATATCCGGCGCCCAAGTCGTCGAGGGCAATCTCAAAACCCATGCCCCGGTAGTGTTTGGCCGAGGCGCGCATGATTTCGTAATTATCGGCAGGTTTATGCTCGGTTAATTCGATGACCACGGAGCGAGGGTTAACGCCGTATTGGTCTAGCAACCTGAGCGTTTCGCCCTTTTTAAATTCCGGTTGCAGCAACACTAAAGGACTCGCGTTAATAAATAGCTTTTCTTTAATGTTCAGATCGGCGTAGCGTTGTATGGTTATCTCCCGGCAGAGGAATTCGAGCCTGGTGCTTAAATTAAATTGCTCGGCCGTGGTAAACAGGTTGAATGGGCTATGCAATGCACTATCGGATGGCCCGCGGATCAGCGCTTCGTAACCCATGATTTTCTTTTGCGTCAACGAGACAATGGGCTGAAAATGCGGCGTCAATAGCTTGCCGTCAAGGATATTGATTATTTCTTTACGTAGATCCGGCATTGGATAGATCCCCTAATCATGTTGAGGTTAAGATCAGGATAGAGGGCTTTTATTACGTGGATATTTCCTTAATATGACACGACTATTTCCACACGTGACAAAAAAACGGATAAGTTACGCAGCCTGTTGAAATATCTATAAATCATTCCAATATTTTATTTTTTGCGAAGCCCGTTAGAATGCGCCTGGGCGCAAAATCCATCGCACATGATGGATGCAGCTGTTAATGCGTTCAGCATCTCGCATTATATAAACTCGAGCGGCATGGCTTTCATGTAAAATGAAACAACATGCCCTGCAACACTGTTTTGTATAAAAGAGGATTAAACAAATGCCTAAAATCACTCAATTATCGCAATTAGATTTAAACCAAACTTACAGCTATGCCGATTATTTGACTTGGCAGTTGAATGAGGCTGTGGAATTGATTAATGGCAAAATCATGTTGATGTCGCCTGCGCCGAGTGTGAAGCATCAAGACATTTCCATGAACTTAACCCGTTCTTTATCTGTTTTTTTCAATCATAAAAAATGTCGCGTCTATGCTGCGCCTTTTGATGTACGGCTGTATGACCGAAAAAAATCCATTTTAGCCAGCCAGGACATTCATACCGTTGTACAACCCGATTTATGCGTTATTTGCAGCCCTGAAATTCTGGATGAACAAGGCTGCAACGGCGCGCCCGATTGGATTATTGAGATTTTATCCAAAGGCAATTCCAAACGGGAAATGAACATTAAATATGAACTGTACCAAGAAAGCGGGGTTGCGGAATACTGGATGGTTTATCCGGAACACCAAGCCATCCATCAATTTGTGTTAGATGAGAATAAAGCTTATCAACTCAAACATATGCATACCGCCGACGACATTGCCACGCCGCATTTGTTTCCTGAATTGAACATTGAATTAACTGAAGTCTTTGAAACCTGGACTGACGGATAAATCACTTAGGCGATATCCGGTTCTGTTTACCACGAAGACACGAAGTTTATGTTTCTTCTTCGTATTCTCAGCACACCGCTACGCGACTCCTGCATTGCGCTGCCTCCCCATTAGCGGGATAAGATAGAAATCCATCGTCACTATTCGGCCGCAGATTGCCACAGATGCAGGCGGATAAACTGAAATAATCTGTATTTTACAGAACAACGTTCTCGCCGTTGGGCGTGCCGTGCGCGCCTTTGGCTCCGTTAGAAACGTCCCGCCTGTTCAGAACGTTGCCGGTTAGACCTTCCAGGTTTTAAAAACCTGGAAGGTCTGTCTATCGGCATGTTTCCGAGCGCGGCCCAACAGTCGATACAGACGCCTTAAAACTCTTCCCAGCTGCCGGCATCAACCGTTACCAATGCCGTTCCATGCCGCGGTGCCGGTGCAGTTGAATGAGGGATAAGCGGGTAAAAGCCGTCCGCATCGTCACCCACTTTAAAATTGCTGACGGTAACCACCAGGTTTTGCGCCTGTTCTTCCAGCGATTCCGCCGCGGCTGCGGCTTGCTCCACCAGGGCGGCATTTTGTTGGGTGACATCATCCATTTGCGCAATGGCTTGATTGACCTGTTCGATGCCGGAGCTTTGTTCGGCTGAGGCGGCAGTAATTTCGGCCATCATGTCGGTAACGCCTCGGACGGAGGCGACAATCTCTTCCATAGTCGCCCCGGCCTGGGCGACCAGCTTGCTGCCCCCCGACACTTTTTCTACCGAATCATTAATCAGGTCTTTAATTTCTCCGGCGGCCGTTGCGGCGCGTTGCGCAAGGTTGCGCACTTCTACGGCCACCACGGCAAAGCCCCTGCCCTGTTCGCCGGCACGGGCGGCTTCTACCGCAGCGTTGAGGGCAAGGATGTTGGTTTGGAAAGCGATGTCGTCGATCACCGAGATAATATCCCCGATTTTGCGTGAAGATTCGTTGATTTCATCCATCGTCGTAATGACCTGTCCGACCACTTCAACACCTTTGCCCGCAATGCCCGAGGCATCAACGGCAAGCTGGTTGGCCTGCTGGGCGTTTTGGGCGTTATGCCGCACGGCGGAGGTCAATTCCTCCATACTGGCGGCAGTTTGTTCCAGGCTGGCGGCCTGCTGTTCGGTGCGGTGCGACAGGTCATTATTGCCTGAAGCTATTTCTTTAGTCCCGGTGTTAATGCCGTCGGCGGCATCTTTGATTTGGCTGATAACCTCTTTGAGCTTCTGTACTGTGATATTGGAGTCATCCTTGAGCTGCCCAAAAATACCGGCATAGTCATTAGTAATGGTCTCGGTCAGGTCACCGCGAGACAGCGCGTCAAGTACGCGCACGACTTCATTGAGGCCGGCTTCGCTGGTATGCATCAGCTGGTTAATGTCTTCGCCCAGGTGGCGCAAGAAGCCTTCCTTGCCGGCCAGGTCGAAACGCAGAGTGAAGTCGCCCCTGACAGCGGCTTCCACAATCGAGGCGACTTCATTTTCCGCCATGACCTCGTCGGTGCGGTCATGCCATTCGGCCACCGTGCCTAACCGCTGGCCTTGCGCATTAATGACCGGATTGGCAATCACGACCATCGAACGCCCGCCTAGCATCATGCCGGCCTCATAAGTACCGGTTAAGGAAGCGAGCATTTTGGCCTGATTCGAGGGGGTTTCATGAAAATCATCCATGTTGGCGCCGACCAGATTGTCGATAGAGAATTTTGACAATTTGGGGCTAATTTCCTGTTCGGTCTTGCGAAGTATGTTGATCACTTCTTGATTGGCGTAAATGATGTTGCGGTCGTTATCGGCAATCATGACGCCGGTGCTGACGTTATCCAGCGCAATCTTCACGCGCAGGGTTTCGTCGGCCGCTTTGCGCTCTGCGGTGATGCGCTCCAGCAGTTGCTGCTGCATATGTTTCATGCCATAGAGCAAACTGCTCTTATCGTTCTTGGCAACCTGGATATCCCGAGTTAAATTGCCTTCGGCAATTTCCATAGCAATGCCTTTGGCAAAGTAAGGGTCAATGCCCAACCGCTTGTCCAGGTAGCGCGTTAAGTAGAAGGCAATACCCAATCCCAGGGTGATGCCGGTCAACGATATGACCAGCATGACCCGAGTCGCATGCTTGGTCGATTCGGCAATGGCATGGGCGTTATTTTTTGCGTCGTTCACTCCCTGATTTTTAATCCGATTCAGTTGTGTGCGCAAGTTTTTCGCCAATTTATTGAAATCTTTCAAGACGAGGTTGCCTGCCTCGACGCCTTCATTCGCATAAACTGCGGTCATCCGCTTGCCTTCGCTGTAATACCAGTCAAAGGCGGTCTCAAGAGCAGCCAACTCTTTCATTTTTACTTCAGCCGAAGCGACATTGCCTAATGTTGTGGCCTGGCCGCTTTGAACAGCCCCCGATTCCGGGGCCGGGTTTTCTGCGGACAGATGCTCGCGAAACTGAGCGATGCCCTGCTTGAAGTCTTCGACGGCTCTCTGCGCATCCTGAAAACTGTCCGGGTCCTGACTGATTGAAGCTTGAGTAAGAAGCTGTTGTACTTGGACGGTATAAATCGCCATGCGCTCTGCCAGCAGCGCGTTAGGCAAAAATGTATCATCCACTTTCGCGACATCGCGCTGAGTCTGCGAAAAACTAAACAAACCTACTGCGACAATGCCTATCATCAAACTTATGATGGCAAGAAAACCGAACAAGATGCGGGCTTTGAAACTGATATAACCAAACATTTTAAGGTCCTTTTTTAAGTGTGATTGCCTAGCTCCCATGCATCCGGAACGGTGAAAGCATTCGTTTTTAGAACAAACCGCGAAGGCATGGAGAACACGAAGTCTTCAATACATTGTTTTTCTTCGTGTCTTCGTGGTGAATAATGCTTTTAGCCTGATTTGGATAATACTTTCACAGTCTTATCCGCATGGGAATGGAGAGGTCTCTTTTAAAAGTTAATTGACTGCATGCAGTTTTGCGACCGGTCTATGCGCAAGGTGTTGATGATTTTCATGACTTTTTACGGCTCTTCGCTGGTTAATAAAGAAACTGTTTCCTTCAATCTTTTTGGCCTGTTTTTTGGCTTCGGATGCCAAATCGGCTATATCGACATGAGATCGGCACCGGCTTGTTGAATCCGGCCCCACCAGGCCCACTGACAGGCTGATCATAGGAAAAAAACACCTTTCTCCGGCCCTGTTTTCAGTATGAATGCCGCCTGTTTTTATATCTTCATCTTTGTAATAGGCGGGGACGGATTGTTCAAAGGCATCCAGGATGTTTTCACAGCACCTTAACCAGTCATCGCCCAAGAAAATGACGATGAAATCATCCCCGCCGATGTGACCGACCCAGCCGCTCTCTGCCGGAACATGTTGCGACAATGTGTCGGCAACGGCTTTAATAATATCGTCGCCCGCGCTGTAACCGTACACGTCATTAAAAGGCTTGAAGTGATCGAGATCGAAGTAGCCGAAACTGAAAGGCCTTTCGGTTGCCAATAACTGGTCGATCTGCTCATTGATCGGGACGCTGCCCGGCAGCAGGGTAAGAGGGTTCGCGTGTTTGGCATTGTGGATTTGCTGGCGGGTGATTTCTTCAAGCAGTTTCAGTATCGTGCCTATGCCTGCATATTCCCCGTCATTGGTAATGATAAAAGCCTGATCGTTGCGCATGGCTGAGGTCAGTTGTTTACTGACCGATTCAATGGCTGTGTTTTGATCGAAACTTAACGGCGTTTGTTCTATAAACGTTTTTATGGGTTTTTTGCCATACAATTCTATGCCGTAGCGGCTGGAAAACAGTTTGAATAGAAAGTGGTCGCGGAAAATAATCCCTGAAGCCTCATGATTATCGACCAAGGGCAAAATGGTTAAGTCGCTGTTGCTGTGAAACAAACTCATCACATCGCCGATCGCGGTTTCTGCTGAAACGGGCATGATATATTTAGCGATATGGGCGGCTTTGGTCGCGTTAAATTGACTGGGCAGGCTGCTGATAATAAATAATGATTTATCGACTTTTTCTAAAGGCACAGCCGTCGGCCGGGCAAAATAATAGCCCTGCGCATGAGTGATGCCGAGTTGTTCGACGGCTTTGAATTCATCTTCCGTTTCGATGCCCTCAGCGATAACATTGCAATTGAGGGAGCTGGCAATATTTTGAATGGATCGGACAAAATTAAGTTTGACGGGGTCGGTATGGATACCTTGTATAAAATGCATGTCTATCTTGACATATTCAGGCTGCAATTCCGACCAGAGCCTTAATCCCGAATAGCCCGCCCCCAGATCATCAAGCGCTATCTCGAAACCCATTTTTCTGTAGTGGGTGACCGCTTCAAGCATTAATTGAAAATCGTCAGTGGGCTGGTGCTCGGTTAACTCAATCACGACCGAGCGAGGATCGACGCTAAACTGGTTCAGGAGTTTAAGCGTTTCTCCTTTTTTGAAATCCGGTTGCAGCAGTACCGAAGGACTGACATTAATAAACAGCTTTTGTTTGATATTTAAGCCGGCGTAGCGTTTTATCGTGACTTCCCGGCAGATGTATTCGAGTTTTGTGCTTAAATCGAAACGCTCGGCCGTATCGAACAAATTAAACGGGCTGTGCAATGGACTATCGGAAGGCCCGCGAATTAAGGCCTCATAGCCCATGATTTTCTTTTGGGATAAAGAAACAATAGGCTGGAAATGAGGCGTTAATTGCTTGCCATCGAGGATTTTTATTAGTTCATTGTGCAGTTTTGACATGTAATGTTCTGATCTACAAATTAGAAGCAATTAATAATATGACAAATTTATTACATAAATGTGACAATCGGGGAGCAGCCGTTTTGCCGTTTCTTTATGATCTTATTTGTACACATTCCTTAGCGTTTTTTGGATAACCTTGGGCGAAAACCCAAAATGTTTTATAAATGCCGCGCTGAAATTGCTGGCATGGCTGTAGCCGACCAAGTCGGCGGTAACGCTCACCTGGCACCCTCTCGTTTCCAGCAGCTGATAGGCATTATTCATCCTGATTTCCAGCAACAATCCATAGGGTGTGTTATCAAAAAAATGGTGAAACAGTTTTTTTAATTTGAATTGATTGGTTCCGACCCGCTTTGCCAGCTCCTCTACCGACGGAGGATTTTTAAACTCCTGGAACAAAATATCCCGTGCCGACTTCGCAATAACCGCGTCTTTCTGGTTGAATCCCGTTGCAGGACGGCGCGGGTCTTCAAAAAGATGGCTTAATTCAAAAGCCAGCAGCGACATGACTTGGCCATGCATGAATAACCGGTTTGTTTCTCCCGATACGTTGCAATTCAACAGCTGCTGCGCCGCATACATGGCCTGGGGAGAGATGGGCTGATAGTTCAATAGTTGCATGCCGCTTTTGTTGAACAGCTGTGCCGCCTTGTTCTCGCCGAAATACCGGCTCAGCCATTTTTTATTCAATGAGAAACGGAGTTGCATCGTGGGCTTATGCGCTTCGTATTGGCGCTGGCCGATGCTGGACCGGATGGTCGTTATCGCCGTGTAACCTTCGTTAAACACAAGCTCATCGCCGCTATCGCCGGCAAAACGGGATTGTCCTTTTAGGCCCAGCGTAACCACCAGGCGCGGCTCCTGGTATTCTATCCGGCTCAAAACGGCCAGGTCTTTCGACGGCGTGTAGCGGGTTTCGATATAGCTCAAGTCTTGATCCAACTGGAATATGGCTGAGCGCCCTACTCCCAAACTTTCCGGCAAAGACTGATGCAGGCAGTCTTCTTGCCGATGCAACGGCAACTCGTCGCTGCTTATGCTCCACCTCGCTGTTGTTTGTTTTGTTTCCATTGCGACTACCCGTCTCTTATAACTATCTAATCATTAAGCACGAATCAGGCCTTTACTTGTTATCGCGTTATTTTTAACGCGTTAATGAGTATTTCCTGCGCCGATGAAAGAAAAAAACACGGCATATCACGCACTATAGTTAAAAAAACAGGGCATATCGCGCAATCCTACTTTTAGCATAAGAAATACTCCTTTTGCCATATGAATGGGCAAGGAATTAGCCATTGTTATTGGGTAGTATCCTCACGCTGTATTCGAGTCAAATCCCGGCATTGATTTGGGCGTCGAATAAAAAATTCTCAGCCAATCCTGAGGCGTGTTTCTTTACTACGTTGGAATTATCATGAAATTCATACGCTCTAACCGGCCTGCCAGACTTTTGCAGTTAAGCAGCCCCCTGTTTATTTCCTTTTTGCTGGCCAATTCCGCTACCGTCGCGATGGCGCAAGAGCAACCGGCTGCCGCCGCTGAATCGGCAAAGTCCACTGATAAAAAAGCCAAGCGCAATCCTGATAAACCCGTCGTACTTAACACGATGGAGGTGACCGAAAAAGACGACCGTAACCTTGCCGCTGCCGGCGCCGAAGTGGCTGTTTCGCCGGGCGGGGTCAGCCTGGTCGACATCAATGAGCTGCATGACCGTAATGTATCCAACGTAGCGGATTTTTTCCGCTACGTGCCCGGCGTTTGGGCGACCAGCCAAAGCGGCAACGACGAAGTGTTTATTACCAGCCGCGGTTCGAACCTGGATGCCAATAATTTTGCCGGCAGCGGCGTTAAGCTGCTGCAAGACGGCCTGCCGGTCACGGCCGCTGACGGCAACAACCACAACCGCATGATCGATCCGTTGGCCTCGAGCTTCGCCACCGTTGCGCGCGGCGGCAATGCGTTTAAGTACGGTGCCAGCACCTTGGGCGGCGCGATCGATTTCACCTCACCCACCGCCTATGACAGCCCAACCGCGAGGCTTGCGCTCAGCGGCGGCAGTTTCGGCCAATTTCTCGGTCGGGGCACGGTCAGCAAGGTTTTCAATGACAGCTTCGACGGCCTGTTGACTGTCGAAGGCAAAGAATGGTACGGCTACCGGGATCACAACAAGCAGGATCGTTTCAGCCTTTACAGCAACTTCGGCTGGCGAATTTCCGATTCCGTCGTGAACCGTACCTTTGTCAGCTATATTAAAAATAACCAGCAGTTGCCGGGACAGCTGACCCGGGCGCAATTCGACGCCGATCCCTATCAGGCCAGCACCCAGGCTATTGGCGGCAATTACCAGCTGAATACCGAGACCGAACGCGTCGCCAACAAGACAACCTGGACTATTGACGATAAAAGCTCCCTGGACATCGGTTTTTCTTTTGAAAACCAGCAGCTTTATCATCCGATAGTCGATAAGGTGATGCTGCCGAATGTCAACGGCGGCCAAAACGATATGTTCAGCCTGCTGGTCGATTCCAATCAGCAGGATTGGGGGACGTCCGCCCGCTACAACCTGCGCCTGGACAGCCACGAACTGTTGCTGGGTTTGAACTTCGGCACCAACTCGGATAAAGGCGGCAACTACACCAATAACGGCGGCGTGCGCGGGCCGATGACCAATCAAATCACCAAGAAAGCCGATAATATCGAAATTTTTGCCCAGGATCACTGGCATATTACCGATAAA
>JBAQYH010000690.1:0-2407 GCA_049299935.1 Methylobacter sp.
ACGCAGGTTGAAATAGTATTGGAAAAGTATTTTGAAATACTAAATCAAGTCATCTGGCGCAAGCCGACCGGCAGGCACAACGGCTGCAACAAAGAATCGCTACGCAGCTACTTCCCTCAGACTGAACACATTATCTTTGCCGAAAGCCGCAAGAAAACGCCGTTCGCGTTCGAGCCGATCCGCGCTTACCTAGACACGGCCAGAACCGCCGCCGGCATTTCCCGAAAGCAAATCGACCAAGCCTGCGCCTGTCAAATGTCCGGACACTGGTTTGATCGATCGCAATGGACATTCCCCAGTCTGGCACACTATCAAACGATGGATCAATTGTTCGGCGGCACATTAAAACCCTACGAACAGCTGAAAGCGGAATACAAAGCCATCAAGCAACAGCGGCGCCATTTTGCGGTGACGAAACACGTGCCTTACACCAACGTCTGGGACTTTAAGCCGGTGCAATGGTATCCAGGCAAACACCCGTGCGAAAAGCCACTGGATCTGATGCGGCATATTATCGAGGCCAGTTCTCGCCCTGGCGATGTGGTACTGGATACGTTTGTCGGAAGCGGCTCGACGCCGATTGCCTGTAGGGAGCTGGGTCGGGTTTTTGTGGGGTGCGAAATGGGGAAAGCTGAGTTTGACGGGGCGGTGGGGAGGTTGGAGATCGTTACGTAATGATTGTTTATTACCTGGTGGCATAGTCAAAACTGACTATGCATCACCCATAGATAAATATGTCTATCTAAGCAGCTGGATCCGCCATAGATGAATATGTCTATCCGATATCGACCACCGCCGGAAAATTATCCGGCGGTACCACATAGTTAAATATGACTGTGCTGGCCACCATAGACACAATCATCTATCCTCGATCGAGTATTGCCGACAAAATAGCCAACTGTTCAGCCGGTGGAAGAGCGGCATAATTATCGGCCCATCGTTTTGCTTTACGCTTAATGCGTTGACGATCAGTGAAATCCTTTCCGGCATATTTAGACCAGTAAGCCTTGTCTGGTGCATAGTTAAACCATAACTGCTCGGTACGAACGCCGCCACGCGTCATTGACTGATACTTAAAAGTTCGCCAATCGGATAAATGCTCGTTATATAAATCTGAAGGATAGCCGCTGATAATTACATCAGCGGGAACACGCTTTAATACTTCAAGCAACCGCAAATGGTCTTGATCTGTAAATTCATGTTTATAGCGAGCGGAGGAAGTCCGCGTTTGAAGTAAATAAGGCGGATCGGCATAAATCAAAACTCGCCCACAGCTGCTCGCATAGTCGAATTTATCTATGTATCCAGGAGCGTCAACGCATAATAGCTCAACACCTGGATATAAATCAGAATCAAATAATGATTCATCGAGATCGATGCCAATAGAACGCAAAGCGGCCGGTTTGCGTTGCATCACCGCCCCGGATCCCAAGAACGCTTCAATATAAACATCATGCGGCGGCATACTGGCAATTATTGCTTGGTATGCTCCGCTTGCAGCTTTAGAACCTAAATAACTCATACGGATCCACCATAGCCTAGGTAGGTCGGGCGACGTTTTTTTTGTTGCCCGACATCTTAGCTACAGAGCTGTGATGCATTGTTTTAATCCTCACACGCTTGGTTAAACAACTTCCTGGCCAGCTCTGATAATTTCAACCCTTTAGAGGCTGCTTGCGCCTGCCACGCCTGCTTCTCTGACTCTGTACAGCGTATCTGCACAGTGGCCGACGCCTTGTGCTCATCCGGTTTTTCGGCGTTTTTATTGCCGAAGTGTCCGCTAGCCATTATAAATCGTAGTTTCTGACACCGTCGTAGTCGGCTTCCGGTTTTAATGTTTGAACCATTACGTGCCCATCAACAACGGTGCGAACGATGTCCCTAATGATTTCTATCGGCTCGACTGTTGTTATGATGGCTTCGCAGTCCGGCAGGCTGGCTGCGTCTTGCTCGGTTGCCAGTGTCGCTTTGATGCTGCTTTCTTTTAATGCCCGCGCAAGTCCTTCCAGGTCACTTGGGCATTCGGCTCTAAGTTTATAAGTGTTCATTGTGTCTCCAAATAAGCAGCAGGGTTGTTTAAAATATGTGTCCAGTATAATGATTTATTTTGTTTTGTCAATACAATTCAAATAATCCATAAAGTGCGCCTCAGAGATAATGGCAATCCCCGTCCCGCGATCCCGTAACTCCACCGCCGCTTCGATCTTGCGACCCTGGGTTGAATGCATCCACGCGGCGCTGCCTATGTCGCCGATGACTAAGTAATTCGTGTCCATACGGACGTTTTTAAGAAAAACTTCTCCGCCCAATTCTTCAATGGCTTGAATGACCGCTCTTCTGTTTCCTAATTTAAAATTGCCGGTGATGACAAAAGCTCTGCCATTAAAAATAATCTCCGGTGCTGGAT
>JBAQYH010000691.1:0-6583 GCA_049299935.1 Methylobacter sp.
ACGGGCTGATCTCGGCAAAAGCTCCGGTGCTCGGCGCGGCAAACGGGAGAAATACAGCCCGTGCGTAACATCAGATTTTAATTTAGAGGCTCTTAACATTGTTTTACAGATGTCAGGACGTGATGGATAATGAAGACTCAATTAATGCTGATGGGAGTTAAAGACGATGCCCGGACTATTACGCAGCTTGCTCGGTTTTATCGTATTGGTTGCAACGATCGGTCTTGCAACCTGTCAATCGATGGTGCAGGCGGAACCATCAAGTTCCGCCTATCCTGCCGAAGCCTTTTCATCCGGCCGTTCGCAGGCGGAATAATGAATCAGTTCGAGAAACTTAAACACTCCGTCTCGGATGCTTTGCACCCTTATTCCCCGCGAGGCCTGCTGCTTTATTTCCTGCCGATGGCGCTGATTCCGGCGACGTTTATCGCATTGGGTAAAGGCCATTTGCTGACTGTTGTGGTTAACGCCGCCGGTTTTGCGTTGTACATGCTGGCCGCCTGGTGCCTGCGCAAGGGACTGCAAGCCGAATATGTTTACGCCAAAAGCCGCATTGCCCGCCCACCCAAACAACCGTTAAAAACGGTCGCCGCCGTCATCACGGCGCTGACGACCGGCATGATCGCCTGGCTAGGCGCGGGGCATGCGTTGCCTGCGGCGCTGATGTTTGCCGGCGGGGCGTTTCTGGGCATGTATTTGAGTTACGGCTTCGACCCTCGCGATGAAAAGAAAATAACCGCTGCACATGGCTATTCCGGGGATGAAATCCAGCAGGCTCTTGAGGATTCGTCGCGCATCATCCGCCGTATCGAGCAGGCCAACGGCCGGATTCGAAATGCCGAGTTAAACCGGCGCATCGAGCGTATTTGCGAAGTCGCCGACAGCATTCTGGCGGAAATCGCAGCCGATCCGCGCGATTTCCGGCGGGCGCGCAAGTTTCTTAATGTCTATCTGGACGGCGCCCGGCAGGTGACCGAAGGTTACGCCAAAACCCACCAGCAAACCCAATCCGGGGAGCTGGAACAGAATTTCCGCAACGTGTTGGAAACGATCGAATCGGTATTTCAGGAACAGCATCAGAAATTACTGGAAGAAGATGTTTTCGATCTGGATGTAAAAATTGAAGTTTTAACCAACCAGCTCAAACGGGAAGGCATTCTTTGATGTCATCACGCTACAGAGGATTTAAACATGAGTGAACAGCAAGCTCAAACAGCGGCCGGCACGGTCGAATCCAAGGAGATCGTTCCCGGCGTCCAAGCCGAAATGGTCCCGCTTGCCGAGGCGCCGCTGGAGAGGAAACAGCTCGTCCAGCAATTGCTGAACGAAATCGATATCAGCAATAGCCATTCGATCATTTTTTTCGGCAGCAAGGCGCAGGAACAGTTGACCACGATTTCCGACCGCATGCTGGACGGCGTCAAGAACAAGGAAATCGGCCCGGCCGGCGATGACCTGAACGAAATGGTGGCGACGATACGCGGTTTTGAGGTCGATAACCTCGACCCGAACAAGAAGCAGGGCCTGTTCGACCGTCTGCTGGGCAAGGCCAAACCGGTCGTCAAGTTCCTGCAGCAATACGAAGAAGTGCGCAAGCAGATCGACGCCATCACCGATAAGCTGGAACGGCACAAGACCCATTTGCTGACCGACATCACCTCGCTGGACCGTCTTTATCAGGCCAACCTGGACTACTTCCATGCGCTTGAGGATTATATCGCCGCCGGCGAAGAGAAACTGCGCGAACTCGATGAAGTGGTCATTCCCGGGCAGGCCAAACAGGTCGAAACCAGCACCGAAGTGATCGACGCGCAAAACCTGCATGATTTGCGCGCCGCCCGCGATGACCTGGAGCGGCGCGTACATGACCTGCGCCTGACCCGGCAGGTGTCGATGCAAAGCTTGCCCGGCATCCGCCTGGTGCAGGAAAACGATAAAGGCCTGGTCAACAAGATCAATTCGACGATCGTCAACACCGTTCCGCTGTGGCGCCAACAACTGGCGACAGCGGTGACCATTTACCGCTCCTCGCAGGCAGCGGAAACGGTCAAGGCCGCGACCGATCTGACCAATGAACTGCTGGCCGCGAACGCCGAAAACCTGAAACTGGCCAATGCCGAAACCCGCAAACAGCTGGAGCGCGGCGTGTTCGATATCGAAACGGTGAAGAAAGCCAATGAAGCGCTGATCGCGACGATACAGGAAAGCTTACAGATTGCCGACCAGGGCAAGAAGATGCGCAGCGAAGCGGTCGCGCAACTTGAGCAATGCGAAACCGAACTGCGCAAAACCCTGGCTTCGGCGCATGCAAAGCCGGCCGGCTGACGCCGGTTTTTTGTTGATGGATTCGGGAAGCGGAAACGCCCTGGACGATCACTCCGCCGGAGGAGCAACGATACATAAATTGTATTGAGAGCGGCCGGTCTCAAACATGATCACCCGGTTTACAATGTCCTCGGCGCTGCTTTGCCCTATCGGGCCGGCGGTGATGCGGCCGGTTGCTGCGCTAACCAGGTGCACGTAGCTCTTGTGCGGCCCGTCGGCAAGCGTTGAATTGATTAACAACTCGGTTTCATCCTTCTCCAGCACTTTTACCGGAGCCGCACTGCCGGGATTGCAGGCACCGAAGAAAATCAGGCCGTCTGCGGTTACCAGCGAACTCAGGGATTTTGTGAAGTGAAAGAACCGTTCCGGGGATATTTCAACCGATGTTTTTTGCTCGAACAAGGGTTCGCGGCAAATGAGTTCACAGAGTTCGAGCCGGTATCCGCGCTGCTGTTCGGGGCTTGTGGCTAGCCGATCCGGCGAGCAGTAACGTTGGAAACAGGCCTGATCCAGCGGCTGTATCTGTTTTTCCAGTCCCTTAAGCTGATGCAGGATGTCGTCCGGTTTCATCGGCGCCAACTCCGTCCAGCGCGTGGCCATATAGTCGCTGAATATGCGGCTTTTTTCGACATCGTAGGTGATGGATAACGCATTCTCAAGTCCCGGTTGCGCCTCGGAAAGCTGAAGCAATTCGCCTTTGTTTCCCGTTACGTGGAAGTTTTGCCAAAACACGGCATTTTTCAGTACCGGGCCGTCAAAGCCGCCATGACTGATGAACATGACCCGGTCGAAAGGGGGCGATTGCCGCACCAGTTGCTCGACCTGCCGGTAATAATCCGACCAGCTCCAGACATCCCGCAGTTGCGTAACGTCCGCATTAAACCGGTTCCGATAAAAGGCTTCCAGAGTGCGGGCGGGTTGCTCGGACCACCTTGGGCTCTCGGTCGTGTGCGGGTCCCTACTCAATAAAGGCACAAGCAGCACCCGCCTCGGCGGTTGCTGCAAATTCAAGTTGTTCAATCTGCCGTAAAAGGATTGGCACGACATTAGGTGACTTTCAGCACTGTAAACATCGGCCGCACAAATCCACAGCGACAGCAAAAAAACCAAAAAACGGATGCTCGCGATATTCTTCAAAGTAAAGCTCTCATCAATAAGGTTGGAATCAAGATATTTCGTAAGATACTATCTTAAAAGGGTTTTATGGACCGGTGGCTATATCCGGTATAACCTATTTTTTATTCACCACGAAGACACGAAGGGCACGAAGTTTATTGTGTCTCGTGGCGAGAAATCACTGCGCAATCCGGCGATGTTCCTGCTTTGCTTTCCGATCTGTTCACGCTTAGGATTTGGTGAAAAATAACTTCCCGAAATCACTGTTTCCAGTCGTCAAGCCGTTCGTGCTGAGCCCTTCGGCTACGCTCAGGAGAGCCCTGTCGAAGCATGATCGGCTTGACGCGGTAGACCGAAATTTTCCGCTCACCCTTCGACAAGCTCAGGGCGAACGGAAAATTTCGGCGATCCATATCAGGAAGTTATTACTGTCCATATCCTTAAAGCCCAAGCTGAGGGCAGAATTATCCTACCGTAGGCTCAGCTTTATAGGCTTGGCTTGAGTATTGGTGCCAAAAACCGACTTGCCCGCTTTGGCGGAGATGCGCTGGTATTTGGCGTAAGCGGCGGCGGCAGCACCGCGCAGTTCCGCTTCACTCGCCCGGTTTGCAAAACCTCGGGCAACCGCTTCCAAGACATAGGCTTCCGGCGCCATGAAGCTGAAAGTGGTTACCACCGGCTTTGAACCAGCGGCGAGCAAATGTTCCGAGAAATACTCGTCACTCATGCAGGCCAGCACAACGGCTTGTTTATCGTGCCCGGCATGTTTTGGAAAGCGTTCTATGATCGGCAGGTTCTGTTCGTCCATCAAGCCGTCATGGCCGATGAACACCACCATTTCACGCTCTGCCGCATCGGGCGGGGTGGCTGCTTGCTGCATAAAGTCGAGCATCGCCTGGTCAATCCGGCTGCCGCGATAAGCATCGGCGGTAACGGTGAGCTGATCCTTCCAGGCAAACCGGCAGCGTTCCAGGATAGTGTCGCTAATATTTTGTTCGCAGCCCAACTTTCGCCAACCGTTCGCCTTGCTCAAAAAGGTTTTCACGCCATAAGCCGCGCCCCAATAGAGATTGTTGTGCGGATCATCGCCATTGCCGATTTTCGCAGGAACCGGCACGATGCCTTGGGATACGTTGTCGACCAGGGACACAATCGCATAAATATGCGTGCTTGGCGCGGCTGCGGCACAGGGCGGCAACAGCGCAACAAACAGCATACTGAATAAACAAATCGAGCGTAAGGTAGTCATGTGCAGGAACCTGTTAGATGGCTTAAAATATTTGTAAAACTTTTCAGCACATAGAAAAATGGAACACGGATGCCAAAAGTAGGCGCCTCTAGGCGACACAGATAGGACGGATTTACACGGATTTTTAGTCCGAACCCAGTTTGTTTTCGTTTTTAAATCAGTGTTTATCCGTTTAATCCGCGTCATCCGTGTTCCATATACTGAATGGCTAAGATTTTCTTATTTTCCGTAATTCTGCGCCAGATAATCGATGATGATCCGTTTGTCGGCATCATCGATCGGCGCACCCATGCTATTGATCATCTTGCCGACGGTTTTTTCCCAGCCGGCCCGATCCAGAATCGCGGCGTGTGCGGTGATATAGTCCAGGCTGTGACACATTGCGCACTGCGCAACGACTTGGTTTTTGCCCGGCCTGTCCTTCAGGAATATCCGGTTTTCCCCGGCCGTTGCCGTGGCGGCTAAAAACGATAACAACAAAATCAGCGTTCGCATCATGATCTCCTCAAGCCAGCCTGATGGTAATTTTCTGCACGGCGTTGTGGTGGTAGCCGGAAGGATTCGGGATCGGCTCCAGCGGTTGGCCGGCGCCGGAATGGCTGGTCGCTCGGGCCATAATCCGGTATTGTCCGGGATGTTCAGGTTCAAAGGCCCAGTGCCATTGGCGCCAGGAAAAGCGTCCGTAATCCTGCTTCAATGCGGCCTGATGCCAATTGCTGCCGCCATCCGTGGAAACTTCCACACTCGCGATGCCGTCGCCGCCGTCCCAGGCTACGCCCTTGATTTCCAGCGGCTTTCCGGTAGGCAGGGTTTGTCCGTCGACCAAGTTGGTGATCAACGAATTGACTACCATTTCCGTGATCGGCATAGCCGTCCCGGTTTCCTGGGAGCTGAATTGCCCGCTTGGGAAGCGGTCCTTGGGGATGCGGTAAGCGGTCTTCATCCAAAAGCCGTCGAACGGTTTGGATATCACATTCACCGCCGTCAGGTGCTTCATCCAATAGGTGGCGGTCCAGCCGGGAATGATCAGGCGGGCGGGAAAGCCGTTCCAGTGAGGCAACGGTTCGCCGTTCATCTCAAAGGCGATCAGGGTATTTTCATCCAGCGCTTTCGCCAGCGGCAGGCTTTTGACAAAGTTCGGCGTTGTCGGCAGTACGCCGGAATCGGCGCCGGCCAGGCTCACTTCCAGCGCGGATTTGTCGATCCCGGCCCCTGCGAGTACATCTTTCAGGCGAACGCCGCGCCAGAGCGCATTGCCCATCGCACCGGATCCCCATTGCAATCCGGGGACAGGCGGCTCAAACGCCCCCCGGCGGTTACCGGAACATAGACAAAGGGCGGCGATTTCGACGTGTTCGAAATCCTTGCGCAATTGTTCATAGGTGAGTTCCAGCGGAGTGCGGGCCGCATCGCCGCCGATGCGCAGCCGCCAATCGCCGGTTTTTATCTCGGGGATGACGGCGTTATGGTAACGCACGAAGAACTGATTATTGGGCGTAAACGGCGCATCGAAATAATGGACCGGCGTTTCGTAATTGGGTGGGCGGTAAGTTTGTTTGATCAGCGCCTCTTTGCCGGGAAGAGCCTCCAGATTCGCCGATTCCTCGATGCCTGTAGCCGCCGCCAGGCCCGATCGTTGCAGCAAAGCCAAGCCGCCGAGCGCTGCCAAGCCGCCTGCGGACTTCTTGATAAAGTGTCTTCTGTCGACCATAAAATCTCTCCCCGGTTGGATGTGCAGCTATGCTTTGAACGATTAAAGTTGCGGAAAATTAATTTCGGGTTAGTGTAACTTAATCCGGCAACTCTTTGTTATGTTGGGTTACGCTATCGCTAAAGAACGTGCGTGAAATAAATTGAACAACCGGCAGCGGGAGTGCAAGCTTTGCTTGCGCT
>JBAQYH010000692.1:0-2959 GCA_049299935.1 Methylobacter sp.
ATGTCGTCGGCAGCGTCATGTATTGCGATAACGGCCCCGACGGCAACAATGAAAAGACCCCGATCATCGTCATCGACGGCCGGATTTTGACCAACACACCGATTGAGCCGGATGAACCGATAAACACCGCCGGCGCAATTGTCGTCGTTAAGACCGAAACAGGACCGATCGGCTTATTGGTGGACGGGCTTGACGCGATTCCCAGCTTCGAGAAAACGCAGGTTCAGCCGGTCGGCGAATTACTGCGCGGCGACGGCGGCTACATCAAATCGCTGGTGAACATCCCCGAAAGCAACATGACCGGAAAAATGCTGATTGTGTTGAATCAGGATTTGATTTTGTCGGCGGTGAGAGGGAGGTAGGCAATACTGTTGACTTAAACGGCACAAAGCCCTCTCGGCAATTGCTCCTGCATTGCTCTACCTCCTGCATCCGTGCAGTCGTCCAGAAGGAGAGGGTTGGGAGGGGGAAATGCTAAATAAGGAAAAAAGTGCGTAGATTGGGCTGACGCAAGGAAGCCCAACAGATCGTCGCTCAAAAAAGTTGGGCTTCGTTCCTCAGTCCAACCTACGGCACTGTGCTCTTCATGCCTATTTCACGGGCTTTTTATGTCTGCGATTTAATGAAACAGGGCTATATTATGCAATTGATAAACATACTTTTAGCATCTCAAAAAACAGACAAGGGAAAGAAAAATGATAGCGGTCTCCATCGGTGCCAGAATCAAATGTGCCCTAGTTCTTATTATCTTCATGTTGATACCTCTACTTCCCATCACCGGTACGATAGGATTGTTTATACTGATCTTTCGACCTATCTGGTTTAAAAAGCTTGTTGATAATGTGTATGCCGATAAAAACGACCGCTAGCTCCACCAGGAATCTGATGTTTGCTGATCGCGCCGATGCCGACCAGCCGAATATGGGCTTGACCGCTTGGAAAGGTGCAAAAGTCCGCAAAGGCGATGTGACCGTAGCCAAAAATTATCTGAACAACGAAGAAATGGACGGCCTGAACCGCATTGTCAGCATGTATCCGGATTATGTCTCGTTCCCACGCAGCGAGTCACTGCCATTAAGTTAAGAGATACGCTGGTTCCCCAAGCTCCCGCTTGGGAACCCAGTGAGCAAAGCTCTAGCTTTGCGAGCCGGGAAGCCAGAGCTTCCCGTACTGAGTTCCCAAGCGGGAGCTTGGGAACTAGCAAGGAGAGGGAGCTTTTTCCTTAACTTATTGGCATTTTTAAAGCTAAATACGCAGTACGTACCTTGCCAACTATCGCCTATGCAGCACCGGCGGCACCATTCTGGACGCCGATAAAGTCACTGAATCGACGTCTCATCGTCCAATTGCGCTGAACTTGTCCTGGAACGGATGATTAGTAAGACAGGGTGAAATGAATCCGAAAAAGCAGGGCTAAAAATTCGGCAATCATTGCGGTTATTTTCAGCGCTTGGATACATAATTTACTGCTGAATAACCGCAAACTGTTCTGTTGTTTTTACGCAAAAATATCAAGCAATCCCAATTCACCGATCCGTTTATTTAGACGCGAGATCAGTAGCAAGTACCCGGTACATAAACTCGCTAAAAAACAACTTGTGGTGGACTAGCCACGGCTTCTTTAAAGCGCCTAAAAACCGGAATCGGCTCACATTTAATTGATCATTAAATTTCTTGTTTTGCTTATTTAATCGGAGGAATATCACGCTCAATTCAAACAAATATTGGGAGACTCATCATGAAAATTTTAAACATACTGGTTTTATTAGCCTCTCTTTTTGCGATAGTGGGCGCTGCTTTTTTACGGCTTTTGGTTTTACTGGCAAATGCACTATTTGTTCAGCCAATTCATAATAAGCATCCCTCATGGCTTGGCTAGGAATTGGCGCATCCTTATCCGGCAAATAAACCGGCGTCGAAGTACGTTTGCAAGATGAATCGATGTGGATGACGCAAGCGATGAATGCCTGCCTTATTATTCATAAGAATTGTTTGATGCATTACGTGCAATGCGTAATGCATTGATCTTGTTGACCAGCATTTGCCGGATAGACAACTCCACAGCTTCGTTACCAGCCAAACGCGTATTATCGCCATCCAGTTTAACCAAAAAATCTTCGTTTTCGGTAAAGATACTGATGATGTCGCGGTTATCGCCACGGCGGTGGGCGATATATTTTGGCGGTATTTTATGTTCGCCTAATAAAATACCGTTCCAGTCCGAATAGCATTGCTTGCCGGAAACCATACCCTGCAAGCTATTGAATATATCGATCTGCTGATACTGATTATTTTCAATATTGGCATTGCCGCCGTCGGCAATAATTAAAGGTACTTTAGCGGCCGCCTTGAATTGACCATAGTTATCGACTTCGGCTTTTTTTAAAGGCGTCATCGAATGATGGTCGCCGACAATGACTAATATTCCGTTATCGAAAAATCCGCTGCTTTGAAGCTGCCGATAAAAACGGCCTATCTGCTTGTCGGTATACATAATCGCTTCCGACTCGGATTTATGCTTGTTTTCCGGATTAATATAAGGATGGTGGCTGCTGACGGTTTTTATGAATATAAAAAAGTTTTTTGCGCTATTTTGCTTGACTCTGTCCAGTGCTCTTAAATACAGCGCTTCATCCGGCGCGGCTTGAAAATGAAACCTTTCCCATTTGTCGTATTCGGGCTGATCGTGTCCTTCAATATAATTAAAACCGATGCTTTTAGCCCAGTTGCCGGTATTGCCGAATTCAAGATCGGCAGTTGTTAAAAACTCGGTTCGATAACCGTGTTTCTTCAATATATTCGGTAGTGAATCTTGAATATAAAAAAAACTGTGGAACGAGGTGCCGCCGTCATCCGAATAGCTGGATGGCGGATAAATAGGGTGTAAGCCGGTCAATAATGCTATTTCGCCGTCCTCGGTAATAAAACCGTTGGCGTAAAAATTCTTGAAGGCTTGGTT
>JBAQYH010000693.1:0-9783 GCA_049299935.1 Methylobacter sp.
TCGGGTGCGAGAACCCGATTCAATCAACTGTCGCGCTAGCGACACCTTTTATCAACAGCCCGCATGCCGCGCGGGACTGCCATTATTTGAAGCTGTCTTCCGCACTTGCCGATACCGGCTGATCCATTAACCGGGTCAACCAGGCCTCTGCCGTTGCCCGATTGGTTTTCAGCACGCTATTCGGGAAAAAACCGAATCCCAAGATTAACAATGCCGACACGCACAACAGTGCCAACTCGCGCGGACGCAAATCCTGCAACTGTTTAACGCTAACCTGAGTGACGGGGCCGAAGAAGGCGCGGCGGGTGAAAGACAGCATATAAGCGGCGCTGAGTACCGCCCCGATCAACGCTGCGATGCTGATGCTGGGGTGCGCCAGCATGGTGCTGACAATCAACAGTAATTCGGCAGGAAAACCGCTGGTCCCCGGAATCCCTATGCTGGCCAGCGCAAACAGGAAATAAAAACAAGTCAGCCGCGGCATCACTTTAGCCAAGCCGCCCAGATGGATAGCCTCGGTGCTGCCCAAGCGATGCTGGATAAATCCGGCCGTCAACATCAGGGAACCGGCAACCATCGTGAAGTTCAGCAATTGAAAAATCGCCCCCTGGATACCCTGCATATTCAGCGACGCGATACCGACGATAACCAAGCCCACATGGCTGACGCTGGCATAAGCCAGCAGGCGGCGCAAATTGGTTTGCTGCAACGCAATCAGCGCGCTGTAAACCAGCGTGATCGCGCCGAGTATGCCCAGCACCCAGCTGTATTGTACGGCGGCGGACGGCGCCAGCGGCATCGCAAAACGGATGATGCCGAATGCGCCGAGCTTCAGGCCGGTTAACAGGGCCGTCAATTGCGCAGGGCCTTCCATGGCGACGGTAGGCAGCCAGGTATGGAACGGCGCTAACGGCGCTTTAACCGCAAAGCCGAGCAATAATAACAAGAACACCAGCGCTTGCAGGTTATCCGGCAATGCCGTTTCCAGCAATACCGGCAGGCTGAAAGCCAAATCCTGGGGGATGGTGCCGCCCACGACGGTGGCGTGGTTGACCGCCAGGATGATAATCCCAAACAGTAACGGCACGCCGCCGAACAACATGAACAGCGTGTATTTTATCGCCGCGCTACGCCGTGCCGAACCGATGCCCCATAAACCGATCAAAAAGAAAATCGGCGGCAGGGTCAGTTCCCAGAACAAAAAGAACAGCGCCATATCCAGCGCCAGAAACACGCCGATGGTGATGCCTTCCAATGCCAGCAACAAGGCGAAATGAAACCGGGCCAGGTGTTGTACCGAATTCCATGAGGCGATGATCGCCATCAGCGTCAGCAGCGCGGACATCGGCAGAAACAACACCGAAATGCCGTCCACGCCGATCAGGTATTCGATATTCAGGCTGGGTATCCAGGCGTGGCGTTCGACCAATTGAAAGCCATTGCCAAGATCGGCATTAAACAATAGCACCACCACCGCTGTTGCGATTAGTTCGAGCGTAGCGATCAACAACGCAATGTTTTTGGCCAAGCGGATGTTACGGGTAACGGCTACGGCAATCGCGCCCAAGAAGGGCAGCAAAATAAGCAGGCTTAAAACAGGGAAACCGGCATTACTCATGTGATCCGTCCTTTGTGTCGGTGTTGGAATCCCCCCCAGCCCCCTTTTTACAAAGGGGGGAACTGGGGTCGGTACCGCAAGGTTGGCCGTCTTCCCCCTTTGTAAAAGGGGGATTGAGGGGGATTTGCGCGCCGTGCATCGGAAATTGCTTACCGATAGCGGCCGCATCCTGGTCGATAAAATTCAACCACGGCGTCGTGTAAAAGCCGGTGCCGATCAGCAACAGGCAAATCACCACGGTAATAAAGCGTTCCTTCCAGACAGGGTGGTGCGCGCAGCTGTAGGGTTGTGAGACACGTTTAGGGGTCGCCATAAAAACCCGCTGGAAAGCCCATAACAAGAACGCGGCGGACATCACGTTTCCGAGCAAAATGGCGATCGCAAGCAGCCAACCGTCCTCCTCAATAATCCCTTCAACGAGCAAATGCGCCGCATCAAATCCCGGCGTACCGGGCATAACCATCGTGCTCAGCGCTGAAATCAAAAACAGCAACGCCAGGGTGCCGTTGGTATCGAACAGTCCGCCCAGGCGCGGCAGATAGGCGGTGCGGCAACGCTCATAAATCAGGCCGACGCTAAACAGCATGCCCGCCGTCGCCAGACCGTAGGCCACGGACAGCAACAGGCTGCCTTCCAAGCCGTTCTCGTTAAAACAGAAGATGCCGATGGTCAGCATGCCAGTCTGGCTGATCACCGCAAACGCCAGCAGCCTGCGAATATTGATTTGCATCAGCGCCAGCAAGGCGCCGTAAAAAATGCTGATCAGGCCCAGCGTCACCACAAATCCCGACCATTGTTCGGCAACGCCGGGCACCATCGGCAAAATGAAACGGATGACCGCATAGATGCCCAGTTTCAAACCCACCAGGAAAATAACGGCACTGGCGACCGTGCCTTGTTCCGCCAGCACCGGCAACCAGCCGTGAAACGGAAATAACGGCATGCGGATCGCAAAGCCGAAAAACAGCAGCACGAAAATCAACACCTCATCATGCAGATAGGCATTATTTTGTTTCAGCGTCAGCCAGTCGAAGGTCAACGGATGCGCGGCATCGATTAAGCCGAAAGCCAGCAGCAAAAAGCCGGCCAGCGTCATCAACAGGCCGCTGACCCAGTATTGCAACAGTTGCGCAACGACCCAGCGCCGGTTTTGCCCGGTTCCGGCATGGATCGTCAACAGCGCCACAGGAATCAGCTCCAACACGCACCAAAACCAAAACTGCATGACATTCAGCGCAGCAAACGCACCGATTAATATAGCTTCATATCCCAACAGGCAGGCAATAAAGAGCCGGTCGGTCGCATGCCGGGTTATCAGGGTATAAATTAACGCCAAAAAGGTTAAGACGGCGGTCAGCGGGATAAACAGAATATTCGCCCCATCGACGCCGACACGGTAACTGAGCCCTGCGAAATTGACCTGCTCAACCAAGTGAATGCCGGGACTGGCGGAATCGAAAACAGTCAGCAGATAAAGACTAAGCAATACCGTCAACAACGCGCCGGCAAAACCAAAACGCAGGGCAACAGCCGCTGACCGGGAAAACAGGATTGCGATCATGGCCGCCAGCGGAACCAGCGTCAGCGTAGTCAGCAGCGGGAAGGCCGCCGATTCCGACCAGGGGGTAACAGTAATATCCATCAAAGCCTCAAAATGCGACAAGCAATGTTATAAACACAAACAACACCAGATAGCGGGGCCTGAACACCGACCGTTCAAATTTATTGGCGATATGCCCAAGCTCGCGGCCATAATCGATCGCGCCCTTGCCTATGCCGCGCAACACAAAACGGTCTTCGAACCAGTGCAGGATAGCTGCCGTCCATTCGGTCAGTTTTCCTGCCAGGCCGCTGCCTTGTGCAAACTGGTCGGATTCGTTATCCAACTGGGCGCCTATCATCTGTTCTTCCAGTTGCGCCAGCGACGATATTGCCCGGATTGCAGGAGCGGGAGCCCCCATCACACGGTCGACGACATGACCGTCAAAATAACTCAGGTCGTGCGCCAAGCCGCGCACCGGTTTGACCAGCGCCCAATCGGTAATCTGGTCCAGCCAGAAGCGCTGTAAAGAGGCCACATAAATCCAGGTGGGGATGCTGCGCGGGGCTTGCGCATCCAAGCTGCGCACATTATGCATCAGCGACGGCGCAGTCAGGAATTGATAGCCGCGCACCGCTGCATGAGCGCAAAGATGCCATCCGGCCAACTGCCAAAAACCCAGGCCGCATTCAAGGAACATCAGGCCCAATTGCCCGGATACCGCAAAAATCAACGAGCTTTTAACATCGGTCTGGGTCAGTCCAACCGCAAAACTGTAAACCGCTGTCATCAGTCCGACGACAGCGACCACAGCCATAGCCAACGGCGCATGCTCAAAAACCGGCCTTAACAAAATGACCAGATAGACGCCGGCATGCACCATGACCGCGCCGTAAAATACCGCGCTGGACGGCGTAGGCCCTTCCATTGCCCGGGCCAGCCAAGGCGTAAACGGCAGCTGCGCCGATTTGGCGAAGGCGGCGGCCGCAAAACACAGCGCAATCGCGGTGGCTTCACCGGGACTCAACTGCGCGGATGCGGCATTGATATTGCTCCAGTTGACGCTATCAAGCCAGGCGTAACTTAAGCCCACACCCAAAATGAGGCCCGCATCGCCGATACGATTGGTCACAAAAACGCGGGTCGCATTAGCGGCGGCAACCGGGCGGTCATATGCGTAAGCGATCAAAAAATAGGAACATAATCCCGCAACTTCCCAGCCGATAAACGTGCCGACAGCGTTACCCGATAACACCAACAACAGCATGGCCGAAGCAAACAGGCTCAGCATAAAAAAGAACCGGTGGTAGCCCGCTTCCCGGTGCATGTAGTCAATTGAGAAGCGGATGACGATGGCTAACAATATTGAAAACAGCACTGCCAAACGGACATTAAAACCGGTGGTGATAAAGTTCAGCTGAATGTCCAGCGTGTCGCTGCTCAGCCAGTGTCCTACACTGTAGGAACCGGTATTTTTGCCCAGTAAATCGGTGGCCAACAAGGTCAAAGCCAATAAACAAGACATGCTGATGGCCCAGCCGGCAATATCGCCTGTCGTGCCTTCATCGGCTTCACCGCCGATTACACCAAACAGATGCCCGATGCCGATGATCGATGCTGCGGCCAATGGCATTAAGGGGATTAAAATAACCAATGCGTCCATCACCCGACTCCAAACATTACACAGGTTCCCAAGCTTCTGCTTGGGAACACAGATGACGAAGCTCCAGCTTCGCGAGACGGGAAGCTGGAGCTTCCCGCACCGAATTCCCAAGCTGGAGCTTGGGAACTAGCACATGCATCCATTACCTAACTCCAAACCGTTCAGGTTGTTTAATTAGCACCGGCGCGACCGGCAACGTTTGATCCCGGTAACATTCCGGCGAGTTATCCCGAACCGGCAACTCTTTTACTTTAGATTGCCAGGGCACAAAACCCGTACCTGTTTGAAACACGAAAATCTCGCCGCTGTCCGGGTCTTTAGCGCTCAGATGCACCCAGCCGCCCGCTACCAATTCCCGGATACTTTCCTGGCGCTGATAAATTTGCTCCAGCACCGATGTCTTGGCCTCAACCAGAATTTGCAGGCGCATCGGCTCGTGGATTTCAACCATTTGCTGGGGCAAGCCCGTGCGCAGGTCGCTGCCCGCCCCTTCCATGACGCCGAAATAACCGGTTACGTTATGCGGCACTTTAGAGCCGCAGCCGAAGCGCTCGTTATTAACGGTGGAAAAATAATATTCCAGGTTAATGCCCGCGCCAACCGGGGCCACCGCCAGCAAAATGCCTTCCAGCACTTTGCCTTCAGGATCTTGGGTCGGATCGTAGGAAATCAAAAATACCCGCCGGTCAAAAAACGCGCCTTGCGTTAACGAACGGCGGCCCACTACCGCCGAGGCATTGGTGGCATGGCCGAGTTCGGGCCGCGTCTGGGAAAAATCGGCCGCGCGCTCTTCGATATGCGCCAAGGCCTGTTTGGGCGTCGGGTTACGCGGAGCCGAAGCCAGCCTGCGGCAGCGTTCGTGCGCCGACATCTGCTGGGCGTGCCGTAATTCCTGCTGTAATTTCTTCAATCCGTCCAGCCGCTCGGGTGGAAGCCGGTCAAGGTCGTACCAGCTGATTTCCTCATTGCAGGTGTTGTGTTCAGCGCCGATAAACCAGGTATCCGGCGGAATAGTGATACCGCGTTCAGCCAACAGCCTGCGTATTTCAGGGCGGTTCGCCATCGCCGCAAACACCCTGGCATTAGGCCCGCCGTGCCGGCCGCTGCAAGCGCCGCAATCGTATGCCGCCAAATGCGGGTTATTCTGGCTGATCGAACCGTGGCCCATCAGCACGACCAGTTCCGCGAATCCGTAAGTCAGGCCGGTATTGCGCAAGAAGCCCGCAACCCGGTCGGCCTGTTCGCTATCGGCAAAACCCAGCTTGGGGCGTTCCGGCGAGGCAACCGTCTGGTCCGTCGACGTAAACAGCAACTCCGTATTAACCTCCGGCGATACCCATTTAGCCATGCCGGAAACCAGGCTTTGCTGGGATTTGGGCAGCAGCGATTTAGCCAATAATCCCGCAAAGGTAACCGGCGCAATTGCATCAATGACCGGAAGCGACACTATCAGGTTACGGCGCAAGCCCTGATGCACTTGCCGGGCAAGCCACAAGCTTAACTTGCGGCCCCGGTTATGTTTAAGCTGCACCGGCTCGCTGCCGGACCTCGGCACTTCACGAACTTCATGCGCAGGCGCCACCACCACCGGACACAGCGGCGTTACCTTGCTGTCGTCCAGGCCCTTGTAATTCATCGCAACGCCGAAGAACCCGGCGGCGCCCAGCGTTTCAATCGCGGGATTGAACTCCTCCAGGTGGCGGCGTATGCCTTCTTCCCGGTCGTCCATGCAGAAGACGATTTGCGCATCGGGACGCTGTCCGCGTTCGGCCCAGCGGCCGCGCTGGTGATTGGCATGCAGCGCCTGGAAAAAGTCCTCCCGGTAATGATGCTCGTAAGCAATCAGCCAGACTTTGCTGCGCTCGGTCAGGGTGAACTCGTCCAGCACGGCCAACATGGCCTGCAAATCTTTGGCGTCCAGCTGTTGCAGATCGGAGGCGTTAAGCCCCAGATGCTGGCATAACCGGAACAAGCGCCAGCCGCTGTTATGCGCGGTGTGCTGCTGCGGCTGGGCCGCTATCGGACAGCACTGCCAGGTCCAAATCAGGTCGGCCAGCTGCTGCCAGTCGGTGCGGTCGTAGCGTTCGGAACCGGCATGTAAGGTCAGCGATTCCGCCTGGTGGGCCAGATATTCCGGCAAGCCGTCCTGATACAGGCGGCTGCGCACCATAAATTCCGACAGGTTCTTGCGAAAATAGCCGTGGATTGAGCTGAGCTTGGCTTCTATTTTCCAGGTGTCGCGGCAGATCTGGTTCAGCCACAGCCGGTCCAGGGTCAGGCGTATGGCCAGATAATCGGCCAGCGTCGGCGCTGCGTCATTGGCGGTCTGGTAATTGGGGTGATGCTGCCGCCAGTTGATCAGCCCCGACCAGCCGGGTATTTCCAGCGCCAGCCGGCGAAGATAGCCTTCCCATTGAGGTTGCGGTATTTCCAGGTGGCCGAGTTGCAGGATGATGGTATCGATAGCATCCTCGGGCAATTCGGCGATAATTTGCTGCCAGTCCGGCAGCTCATGCAAAAAGGGGTTTGCGTCATACCGCGCCGTTGCCCGCCAGGCCGCATAAAGGCCTAAGCGGCTGCGTTCAGGCAACTGCCATGCCGCTACGCCTTCATCCAGTCCCGATGCGCAAAAGCGTATCAGCTGCGAGCGGATCGCATCAAGTATGTCCATGCCGGTCAATGCCAGCATAAAACCCCGCAGGCTGATGCTGCCGCCTAATTCGCCCAGCAGTTCGTCGAGTGCCGCGCCTGCCTGCTGCTGCATTTGCTGATGAGCGGATCCGCCGCACCTGTCCTGGGCCGTGTCGAAGGACGCCAGCCATTCTTCGGCCTGTTCCACCGACAAATCCAGCATATTTTCCGGGTGCAGCGCCGCCTGTTCCAGCCCAAGCCTGGTTAAAATATTTTCCCATAAATGCCGGACACCGCCCGCCGGCAGCTGCTGACGAACCGGCTCGGGCACGTCGCCCTGCACCTTGTCCAGCGCCGCCAGCTCTTCTATTTGCCAGTTCAATTGGCTGACGCTGACCGCCTGTAGATCGAATAACAATGCGATGCGGTAAATAGCCTGCCGGGTGACGGCCTTGTCTTTCAATGCGCAAACGATTTGCTCCGCCTGCAAGCTCGGATACTGCGCAAACGCGGCAGCCAAGTCGTCCTCATCAATCCGCCCCTGCCGGTAAAAATCCCGGTTTCGCGCTTCGGGAAGATAACAGCCAATACCGGTCAAGGCTTCGAATTCGGCCAGGGCCTCGTCAAACGGCAGATGCTGAAAGCCGTGCAGGGTATTGTGATGCACGAAATCGAGGATCGGCGCCTGCCCGGGCAGAACGTGATCCAGATGATTCAGGGCCGTGGCGATCCGCTCGCGTAAATTTAAAGAAGACTCTTGCATGGCTGGTCCTACAAAATCCGTTGACTGATGACACTGTTCATCTGGCTGATGGTTGCAGCGGACAAATCAAGCAGCGGAGTCGGCAGCAGGCCGAACAGCACGATGCCCGCAGCCAGTATTCCGGCAGCCAATAACTCCGGCGCTCTCAAGTCTTCGATCTGCTGCATTTGCGGTTTTACCGGCCCGGTAAACAGCAGGCTGATCGTGCGCACCGCGTAGGCGGCTCCGATTAAAATGCTGATGCTGAAAAATACCATCACGCCCATGCCCAACCCGATGCTTGGGAATGCAGTAAAACCGCCGATCAATGTATGCAGCTCGGCAATGAAGCCGACCGAACCGGGCAGCCCCATCGCCGCCAGCAAAGCTAAGGTCATGAAAACGGCAAAACGCGGCATCACCTGAATCAGCGAGCTGTAATCCTGGATATTGCGGGTATGGGTGCGCTCATACAGCAAGCCGACCAGCAGAAACAGCGCGCCGGCAATCAGGCCGTGAGCGGTCATTTGCAAGACCGCGCCGGTAATGCCCGCGGCATTCAATGTCGCGATACCCAGCAACACAATGCCCATATGGCTGATTGAAGAATAGGCCACCATGGCTTTGAGATCGCTTTGCCGCCAAGCCAGCAGGCCGCCGTAAAGCATGCCGAACAGTCCCAGGAAAATCAGGTACGGCTGCAACAGCTTTGCGGCCTCCGGCAGCATCACCACTGCCCTGATCAAACCGTAAGCGCCCATTTTCAGCAAAATGCCGGACAGCAAAATACTGACCGGGCTGGGCGCTTCAACATGCGCCAAAGGCAGCCAGCCGTGCAGCGGAAAAATCGGCATCTTGACGCCGAAACCGATCACAAAACCCAGCAGCACCAAGACCTGTTCAACCCTCGGCATGTCTTGCGCCGCCTGATGCATCGACGACATTAACGAGCCGCCGTGCTCAAGATCGTACTGGCTGATCGCCAGCAAACTGATCAGCATAAAAATCGAGCCGCCCATCGTGTACAGCACAAAGTTAAGGCTGGCCGTATGCCGCCTCTTGCCGCCCCAGCGGCCGATCAGGAAGAACAGCGGGATTAACGTCACTTCCCAGAAGATATAGAACAAGGCCCAGTCCTGCGCCAGGAACACGCCCAACATGCCGAACTCAAGCAGCAGGATGCAGATATGATAACCCTTGACGCCGCTGGACACGGTGAATGAGGCCAGCAAGGCTATCGACGTCAGCAAAGTCGCCATCACCAGCATCGGCATCGATAAACCGTCTACGCCCAACGCATAAGCGCTGCCCAACCGGGGATTAAGCGGAAAGTATTCGTTAAACTGCAATTCCGCATCGTGCGCGTTATAAATGCTAAGCAGCCAGCAAACCAATAACAAGGCGATAGAGGTAAACAGATTTGCGATGTAGCGGATTAGCTGAACGTTCTGGCCGGGCGTTAAAGCCAGGAGCAAGACTCCGGCTGCCGGAGTCCAGAGCAGTATGCTGAGTATCCCCATGATTTAAGTGTTCCTTATACGCTGTGTCTGGTAGTATCAAGGGTTAGCAAATGTACGTTAAGGCCGTCA
>JBAQYH010000694.1:0-2687 GCA_049299935.1 Methylobacter sp.
CACTTCGGCTGTTTGCGCTGAGTGAAAGCCACGCTCTCGGGGAAAGTATCGGCGCCGACCTGTGTTTGCCGCTGAGCGCGCACGAGGAACGGGACTTCGAAGACGGCGAACATAAGACGCGCCCCCTGGAAAACGTGCGCGGTTGCGATGTGTTCGTGATTCAATCGCTGTACAGCGAGCCAGGGAAAAGCGTCAACGACAAGCTTTGCCGCCTGCTGTTTTTCATCGGCGCGCTAAAAGACGCTTCGGCGCGATCGGTGACCGCCGTCCTGCCCTATCTGGGTTACGCGCGCAAAGACAGGAAAACCAAAGCGCGGGATCCGGTCACCACCCGCTACGTGGCGCAACTGCTGGAGTCCGTGGGCACCGACCGGGTGGTGACCCTAGACGTGCATAACCTTGCCGCTTTTCAAAACGCTTTTCGCTGCTCGACGGACCATCTGGAAGCCAAGAACCTGTTCGTCGAGCATTTTGCCGCACGGGTCCGGGATATTGAGTTGGTTGTGGTCTCGCCCGACATTGGCGGAGTCAAACGGGCTGAACAGTTTCGGGAAGCGCTGAGCCTACGCCTGAACAGGCCGGCAGGCAGCGCCTTCATGGAGAAACAGCGTAGCGCCGGGATCGTCAGCGGCGAAGCGTTGGTGGGCGACGTCAAAGGCAAAGCCGCCATCATCATCGACGACATGATCAGCACCGGCGGCACGATCTCGCGAACTGCAAACGCCTGTCGAAACCAAGGCGCGCAAAGCGTCCATGCCGCCGCCTCTCACGGTATTTTTGTGGGCAAGGCAGATCAAGTCGTGGCCGATCCTGCGCTGGACAGCCTCGTGGTCACCAATACGCTGCCGCCGTTCCGGCTCGACCCGGAACTCGTGCGTAACCGGCTGACAGTGCTGGATGCCGCGCCGCTGTTCGCGGACGCTATCCAGCGTATCCATAACGGCCGTTCTATCGTAGACCTGCTGGGGGAGGAATAAAGGTATACATGAACTTAGAAAAATCATTTGATCCACGAAAAAACACGAAAAGCACGAAAATATTCAAAGAGATAGCAAATTGTATATCATCACCCAAAGGCTGAAAGGCTGTGCGATACAACATACCGATTTCCTTTCGTGTCTTTCGTGGACTAACTGCTGTTTTTAGTTAACCTCGAGGCAAATACCCCTCCGCCAAGTCGAGATAGATTCGGGCAAGGCTGAGCCAACGCTGATGATCCTGCACCTGATGATCCGCAATGTGCCACACGGCGATCTTGGCGCGCAAACAGGCGCGGAAAACCTTGTAAAATCCTACCAGCTCCATGGGACAAGCATCGCCTGCCGCTTCGCGGTAGTAAGCCAGAATCTCCTCACCGATATGGGATGCGCCGAGACGCTCGCATTCCATGGACAGATATGCCAGTTCGTCCATAGGATCCAGGATGCGAAACTCCAGGTTGAATTCCAGGCAATCAATAATCACCGGAGGAGCTGTCAGGCAGATGTGCTGCGGCCTGAGGTCGCCATGCGCATCGATGATGCGCCCGTCCCGCGCCCGCTGTTCAAGAAGGCCGCCCTGTTCCGCCAGAAATCTCTTTTGTGCCGCCTCAAGATGATCCAGCTGCGCCTTGGGCAAAGCGTACCGGCTGTCGCGCAACTCGATCAGATTGCTCTGAATATCCTCTTCGAAGCGACGCCGGTATTCGGCCGGGCTGATAAATAAAGGATGTGAAAATCGATAGAAATCGGCCAGTACCTGACTGATATTTTGCACGTCCTCGGCATCGACCGTTCCTTCGCGGATCGCAGTATCAAGCATGCGGCCTGCTGGCAGGCGGCGCATCTGCACCAGCCAGTCCACCACCCGGCCTTCGCCGCCCAGCTGCAAACCGCCATCTCCTTGTAGGGTGAGCGGCACGGTGCCGAGATAAACCTGCCCGGCTAAGCGCCGGTTGAGGCTTACCTCCCATTCGCAGTCTTTTTGCCTAGCTTCTAAGGTGCTGAAGTCCAGGAAATTATACCGGACGGGCTTCTTCAGCTTGTAGGCAAAATTTTCGGTCAAAAAGACCCAGGACATATGGGTTTCGACGACCTCGATGCGCTTCGGCCTGTCTGGATAGTTATCCGGTTGCCTGAGAAAGGCTATCTTTTCTTCGATATGCATCGGTAACCATCGCTGTTAGTCCATATTTCAACCCAGCCCCCAAACTCACCCGAACGAACCGGTCGGATATAGCGGGTCTGGGCAGATTTAACGGTCACGTGTTGATGGAACGATGTTAACGGGCAACAGAAGTTCTTTATATTGAAAGTCGTATTGTTCCAATAACACGTTGGTTGATCCCAATGGGGCTAATGTGTCCGCCTGAAATATCAGCGATGCCGGCTTGTTCTTTTCTCCAGCCTTCAGATGAATCGGCTGGGAGAGAGGAAGGAGGGACAATCCCGTATCCAGTTGAAAAGCCGATAGCACGTAAGTCACGTCGACATCGGGGCCAGCCAATGAGCTTACCAGAATAGGCAGCGTTGCCGTGCCGCCTTGGGCAATTTCCAACGCCGTGGCTGCGAAGGTCGTTAATACGTCCACGACGAAAAATGATAAGCCCACCTCAATGGGCTGCCAGTTATCGCCCTGAATGATTAAGGTCCCCGCAAATGTTCCTTCGTCGGGCGCCGTGTACGCCACGCGCACGAGCACCTCCTGGC
>JBAQYH010000695.1:0-5949 GCA_049299935.1 Methylobacter sp.
GACCAAGCCGTTTGCATTTGAAGGCAAGAAGAAGCTGGCAACTGCGGAGCAAGGTATAGCGGAACTGGAAAAGTTCGTTGACTCATTGATCATCATCCCCAATCAAAAATTATTGCCGGTGCTGGGCAGCGATGTGTCTTTGGTCAATGCATTCAAAGCGGCTAATGATGTGCTGTTGGATGCCGTACAAGGCATTACCGAGCTTATCGTTCATCCCGGCATGATTAACGTCGATTTTGCCGATGTCAGAACGGTCATGTCCGGCATGGGTGCGGCGATTATGGGTACAGGCGCGGCAAAAGGGGAATACCGGGCTCGGGAAGCGGCAGAGAAAGCCATTGCCTGTCCATTGCTGGAGGACATTAACTTACAAGGTGCGCGCGGCATTTTGGTTAATATTTCTGCTGCTGACATGGGCATTGCGGAGTTCGATGAAGTGGGTAACATCGTTCACGAATTTGCTTCGGAAGACGCTGTCATCAAAATCGGCATGTCGATTAATCCCGAGTTGGGCGATGAGATTAAAGTGACTGTTGTTGCAACAGGAATGGGCTTGCCGTCCCGCGTGGTTAAACTGGCGCCCAAAGCGACAGCCGGGTACGCTAATCAAAATGCGGCGGGTGAAGTCAATTATGAAGGTTTGGATAAGCCTACCGTCATGCGTCAAAACAAAACCGAAGTCAGGGAAACGCGTTTTGGGGCTCAACCCAAAAAAGATATGGATTTAGATTATCTGGATATTCCGGCGTTTTTAAGACGTCAAGCTGACTAGTGAAGTGCGGGTCAATGGATTCAGTCTCCATTTTTGGGTCTGATTGTGATAATATTTGCGCTTTTTGCCCTCTTTACTTAGCGTTATTTATTTTATGATTAAACAGCGAACCTTAAAAAACACAATCAGGGCGACAGGTGTAGGGCTGCACACGGGCGATAAAGTTTATTTGACTTTACGCCCGGCTGAAGCGAATACCGGGATCAGATTTCGCAGAGTCGATCTGGAAAACCCGGTGACCATAGAGGCAACACCGGAAAATGTCGGCGAGACCGTACTGTCGACAACGCTGGTTGCGGGTGATGTAAAAATATCGACCATAGAACATCTGCTTTCGGCATTCGCCGGATTAGGCATAGACAACGCCATTATCGATGTCAGTGCCGCAGAAGTTCCGATTATGGACGGCAGTGCCGGGCCTTTTGTATTTTTGCTCCAGTCAGCGGGAGTTGAAGAACAGGACAGCCCGAAGCAGTATATCCGCATCAAACGCAGCATTCGGGTTGAAGATGGCGATAAATGGGCCGCTTTTGATCCGTTTGAAGGCTTCAAAGTCACTTTTACGATTGATTTTCAACACCCGGCTTTTGAGGAACATGTAAAAACCGCCACGATGGATTTTTCATCGACGACCTTTGTCAAGGAAGTGAGCAGGGCCAGGACTTTCGGCTTCATGAAAGATATTGAAATGTTGCAGAAAAATAACCTGGCCTTGGGCGGCAGTCTCGATAACGCTATTGTGGTCGATGACGATAAAGTCATCAACGAAGATGGCCTGCGTTATGCGGATGAATTTGTGAAACATAAAATTCTTGATGCGATAGGCGACTTATATCTCTTAGGGCACAGTTTGATTGGCGAGTTTACCGGCTATAAATCGGGTCACGGCTTGAACAATAAATTACTTCGCGCCTTACTGAATGATAAAGATGCCTGGGAAATGGTCACCTTTGACGACGAAGAAAACGCCCCGATTTCTTTTATGCGTGCCGCTGAGTCGCCAAGGCCCGCTGCATAAGGCCATCCTGGAACGCCAAGTTCCTGCAAGGCTTATCAAGTTGGAGTTTGACGCCCTGACAATTTTTCCAGCGTTGCACTTAATCTAAGTAAAGCCGTTTTCAATTGTTCATCCGCAACAGTCAGGCTGTGGTTGTGGATGAGCTCTATTTGTTCTGCCGAAGGAATGTTCGGCTTCCTATGGGGAGGCGTTGCCCGCAACGCCTCTACCCCAATTTTAATCTGCATAATCGAGACCGATTCCCTGGTTACCGGGGCGATAGCTGCGAGAATCGCGCTGTTATAGAATCGCAGTTGCGATGCCCAGGCCGCGGTATCGGTATAAACCAGCAGCTTCTTGCCGTTAACAACACAGTGCAGCACGTGGATGGCTATCGTCGCCGGTAACACCTCATGAATACGTTGCAGAACCTGTTTCTGCTGTTCAATCTGGCTGTAAAAGTGAGCGATAGTGCGGTTTGGGAACGACAATGCCGCTTTAAAGGAAGTAGGTTTTTTTGCCATGAGTAGTTGTCTGTCAATCAGCGCCGAAAAGTATTCACCCGCTTATTGGTTTATTTAAAGTAGTGGGATATAGTTACCCACAGTAAGGGAATAAGTCGCGCGAATGTAATAATTCGCCAGTATCATATCCACAAACATCCAGAAAGATAAGGCCAGGGAGATAAAGTGAGACAGTTTATTCGTGGTATCGCAGAAAACAATCATTATCAGGCAACGCATTTGTTGCAAATTCTAAGGCAGATCCAATCCCGCTATCATTATATCCCGGAGGAAGCGATAGAGCAGCTGTCCGGGGTGCTGGGCATTCCCAGAACGCAAATTATCAGCGTCGTTGAATTCTACAGTTTTTTCCATCTGACTCCCAGAGGGCAATACGAGCTGTTGGTCAGCGATTCCATAACCGATCATATGCTGGGCAAGAAAGACCTGATCGGCTATCTGGCCAGTAAATTGGCTGTTGCGGTGGGCGAGGTCAGGGAGGATGGCATGGTCAGCCTGGATAATACGTCTTGTACCGGCATGTGTGATCAGGGACCGGCCGGTTTGATTAACGGTTACGCTTTGACCCGGTTGGATCGTTCCGGGATTGATAAAATCGCAGAACTGATTAATCAGCAAAAACCGCTGGATGAATGGCCGGGCGAGTTATTTCAGGTCGATGATAATATCTGCAAACCCGGTTTATTACTGGATCAACAGATTGAGCAAGGCGCAGCAATCAGCTCGGCTTTTAAACGAGGCATTAAGGAAACGCTGAAAGAAATTGATCATTCAGGTTTGCGAGGGCGGGGCGGCGCCGGATTTAAAACGGCGATCAAGTGGCAATTCTGTTCTGAAGAGCAGCAGCCCGAGCGTTATGTGGTTTGCAATGCCGACGAAGGCGAGCCCGGCACGTTTAAGGACAGGGTGCTGCTGAATTCTTATGCAGACCAGGTTTTTGAAGGCATGGCGGTATGCGCTGCAATCATCGGCGCCAAGCAGGGCTTTTTGTATTTGCGCGGCGAGTATTTACACCTGCATGACAAGCTGCAAAGTATTTTGGATCAGCGCCGTCAAAACGGTTTGCTGGGCAGCAATATTCTGGGCACAGGCCTGAATTTCGATATTGAAATCCGGTTGGGGGCAGGCGCTTATATTTGCGGCGAAGAATCCGCGCTGATCGAGTCGCTGGAAGGCAAAGCCGGTATTCCGCGCAACCGTCCTCCTTATCCCGTCACCCAAGGCTATCTGGGCAAACCGACCGTCGTCAATAATGTGGAAACATTTTTGGCAGCGGCCGGTATTGCGGTCAATGGTGGCGACTGGTTTGCAAGCATCGGCACTGAAAAATCGAAAGGCACCAAGATACTCAGTATCAGCGGCGATTGCGCGCATCCCGGTATCTATGAATATCCGTTTGGCGTAACCATTCAGGCCATACTGAATGACTGCGGGGCGGACGATGTGCTGGGTGTGCAGATAGGCGGGCCGTCGGGAACCTTCATTTCCAATCAGGAGTTCGGCCGCAAACTGGCCTTTGAAGACTTGGCTACCGGCGGATCATTCATTATTTTCAATTCCAGCCGCAACATTCTCGACACGGTTCATAATTTCACGCATTTTTTCGCCCATGAAAGCTGCGGATTTTGTACGCCGTGCCGGGTCGGCACCTCGTTGTTGCAAAAACAGATCGATAAGATAGTCGAAGGTCACGGCTCGGCAGGCGACGTTGTCGCACTCGAAGAACTGTGCCAGCTGGTCAAAAACTATAGCCATTGCGGCCTGGGGCAAACGGCTGCGAACCCGATAATATCAACGCTGGAACGCTACCCCGATTTGTACCAAAGCCGGCTGAAAGAAATCAGTTATGAACCGGGATTCGATTTGGATGGCGCGTTGGCAACGGCGCGGCGCATGGCGAACCGGGACGATGCCGGCGCGCATTTGGCTCAAACGGAGAGCGAACATGAGTAAAACAATCACCATCGACGGAAAAACCATTCCTTTCGAAGAGGGGCAGACCATTATGGATGCGGCGATGACTGCCGGCATCTATATTCCGCATTTATGCCATCAGCCTGAATTCACCCCGCACGGCAGCTGCAAGCTGTGTACGGTCAACGTAAACGGACGCAACTGTTCCGCCTGCACCTATCCGGCGATGGATGGTCAGGAGGTGCTCAGTGAAACCGAAGAGCTGATCGAAGACCGGAAGAAAATCACCCAGATGCTGTTTGTGGAGGGCAATCATTTGTGCCCAGGCTGCGAAAAAACCGGCAACTGCCAGCTGCAAGCCGTTGCCTATCATTTGAATATGCTCGACAACCATTTCCCGCTGTTTTACCCGGAACGGGAAGTGGATGCCTCTCACCCCGAGGTGATGATCGACCATAACCGCTGCATTTTTTGCACGCTGTGCGTACGCGCCAGCCACGAAAAAGACGGTAAAGACGTGTTTGCGATCAGCGGTCGCGGCATTCACAAGCATTTGATCGTCAATGCCCAAAGCGGCTTGTTGAAAGATACCAGTGTGTCAGCGACAGACCAGGCGGCGCACATTTGCCCTACCGGTGCGATTCTGATTAAACGCACCGGTTATCAGGTGCCGATTGGCGAGCGTATTTACGATCACAAACAAATCGATCAAGTGAGTCTAGAGACGGAGCATCCTAAGCATGGCGAATAAAATTAGAGTAGCAACAACATCGCTGGCAGGCTGCTTCGGCTGCCATATGTCGTTTTTGGATATAGATGAGCGGATGCTGCAATTGGCCGAAGTCGTTGAGTTCGACCGCTCGCCGATTACCGACATAGAGCACTGCACGAACTGCGATATAGGCCTGATTGAAGGCGGCGTGTGCAATTCCGAAAACGTGCATGTGTTGCGGGAGTTTCGCAACAACTGCAAAATCCTGGTTGCGGTCGGCGCCTGCGCGATCAACGGCGGACTGCCCGCTATGCGCAATCATATCCCGCTAGAAGAATGCCTGAATGAGGCTTATCTGGACGGTATAGGCGTGGAAAATCCGAAGATTCCCAGCGATATAGAACTGCCGTTGCTGTTGAATCAGGTGCATCCAATACACGAAATCGTCAAAATCGATTATTACTTGCCCGGCTGCCCGCCGTCAGCGGACGTATTCTGGAAATTCCTGACCGATTTGATTGAAGGCCGTGAACCTTCATTGCCTTATGAGCTGGTTCATTACGATTGAACGATTGTGATGTAGTAATTAGAAAATAGAACACAGATTAGACGGATTTAAACGGATTTTTATCAGTGTAGATCAGTTAAATCCGTGTCATCCGTGTGCTAAAAAGCCAGCACCTGATAACAAATACGGGAATTATTATGTACGAACATTTAGAAACAGCTGAAAACCGGGACAGTTTAAAACGCGTAGTCGTCGATCCGGTATCGCGCGTTGAAGGGCACGGCAAAGTCACTTTATTGCTGGATGAAAATAATAAAGTCCAACAGGCTCGATTGCATATCGTTGAATTCCGCGGCTTTGAGCGGTTTATTCAAGGCCGGCCCTATTGGGAGCTGCCGGTTTTGGTGCAGCGTTTATGCGGCATCTGCCCGGTCAGCCATCATTTGGCGGCAGCCAAAGCCATAGACCAATTGGTCGGCATCGATCCTGAAAACCTGCCCGTCTCGGCGGACAAGCTAAGAC
>JBAQYH010000696.1:0-7708 GCA_049299935.1 Methylobacter sp.
CGCCGGAGCGTGGGAACGATGTATTAAGTTAAGGATTTTAGTGAGCGTAAAACCCCGTCCGGCATGTAATTTTAACCTTCCCGGCAAAGCAAAACCATGAAGCTGGGTTTAAAGCGCAAAATAGTGCTGGTCTTCGTCGGCGTACTGGTCGCGGTAACCGCGCTGGATGCCTTGTTGGCCTCCTATTTCACCAAGCGGCAAAATCAGGACGCCGCTTTCGCCACGCTCAAGCGCGACCTTTTGACCTGGCAGGACGAATTGCAGGAGTTGACGCTGCACATGCGCGCAGTGGCGCTGTCCGCAATCGGCGAAACGGTGGCGTTGAATCAGCTGTCCGAACTCAAGGCACTGGACTATAAATTGGCCGACGCCTTGACTAAGAACAAAGAAGTTAAAGAAGCGGCAAGAACCCTGGCGTTCAGCAAATCGGTTTCGCTGAACCGCTTGCATCTGGTATTGCGCTCCGGCGGTTTTTCGGCGATTGCGGTTTATATCGACGGCAAGCTGAGCCATCGGGTTGCCGTATCCGAAGTGGGGATGTTCGTGCAAAAGGCCAATGGCGCACAGACCTGGGTCAAGGCGGCCGCGGACGGCAACGGTAACCTGCCGATCCGCAGTTGGCCGGCCTGGCAGGAAGGAGCCGCGCCTGTTGCCGCTTCGTTAGCGCCGCTCGATAAGACGCAGGTTGCCTTTACTTATCCTTCGGCGGACAGCATGTTGATCGAGGTGGCGGTGCCGGTCGAGGGCGTTATCGACTATTCGCTGCCGCAAGGTGAATTGGACCCGTCGGAGCTCTCGGTAATCGATCCCCGTATTGCCGGTTCGGCGAGCGATTCTTCCATATTCAGCGAAAACCGGCCATTAAAGCCGTTTGCAATGGTAGTTTTCCAAAAGCGGATCGACCGCAGTTTTTTGCAGACCGTTGAGCAAAAAACCGGTATGTGGCCGCTGTTGTTCTCGCCGGACGGTCAACACCGCCAGCAGACGGGGCCGTTAAATTTAAGCTTGCAAGAATTGTTGCCGGACTTTACAAAAGCTTCAGCCGGGATTAGAGCGCAGACCGTCTCCACCGGGCAAGATTCGTTTTATGCCGCTGCATTGCCTTGGCAATTCGAGCAGCAACCGGGCTTTGTGCTGGCCTTGGTGGCTTCGCAGGACAGTACCTTGCAAAACATCCGGCAAACCGTGCTGGCTATTTTAGCGGTGACCGGCCTGATCTTGGCATTCAGCATCGGCGTGGGCATATTTTGGCTTGGGCGGTTTATCGATCCGATCATTGCGCTGACCCATGCGGTGAAGGCGATCGGGCTGGTGAGCCGGTTGGAGCGGGACAGGCAATCCGATTACCGGTTGACGGCGGAAAATTTGCGTCCGCTGGCTATTTCCGCCCCCGGAGAAATCGGCGATTTGGCTTGGGCGTTCGATGTGATGATCGGCGAGTTGCACTATTCGTTCGATTCATTGGAACAGCGCGTACAGGAACGCACCATCGAACTGCTTGCTTTGCATCAGGTGTTGGAAAAGCAAAACCGGCAACTGGAAGAACAGAGCACTGAGCTGAGCGCCAGCAATAGCACGTTGCAGGAAGAAATCGGCGAGCGCCAATTGATCGAGGATTTGCTGCGTCTGCGGGAACAGGAGTTTCGAAGCCTAGCGGAAAACTCGCCGGATAATATTGCGCGTTACGACCGGGAAGGCCGCGTGAAATATTTGAATACCAATTTGTGTACCCTGCTGGGCATTACCTACGATTTTTCCGGCACAGAACGTTTTGGTATGACAATTAGAGAACTTTATCCTGACGGCAGCTTCGATGCTTATGCAAAAATCGTCGAAACCGTCATCGAAACCGGGCTGGGGAACAAGATTGAAGTGGAGATACCGAATACAGGCGAAGGAGGTGCCCGCTATCATCAAGTGCAAATGGTCGCGGAACGGGATCAATACGGCGAAGTGATCGGTGTGCTGGCCTTGGGCCGCGACATCACCGAGCGCCGGCAAATGGAGGCTGCTCTGCTTAGGAACCAAAGAGTTCTTACCGAGGCCCAGCGTATCGCGCACATAGGAAGCTGGGAGTTGGATCTGGCGGATAATGTTCTCGAATGGTCCGATGAAATCTTCCGCATATTCGAGATAGATCAGGAACAGTTCGGCGCCTCCTATGCCGCCTTCCTTGATGCCGTTCACCCCGACGACCGGGAGACTGTGAACCGCGCCTATACCGAGTCGTTGAAAACCCGAGAGCCTTACGAGATCGAGCATCGCCTGTTGATGGCTGACGGGCGGATCAAGCATGTTCTTGAACGTTGCGAAACCCGTTATGCCGACGACGGCGCACCACTGTACTCAATGGGCACCGTGCAGGACATTACCGAACGCAAACGTATGGAGGCCGAACTGATTAGTCAGGCGGATTTCCAGCAAACCATACTGAATGCCATATGCGATGTCGGCATGCAGGTAATGATGATTGAGAATGGCCTTATCATCCATATCGGCAATCGCAAACTGGCAACAGAGTTCGGTTTTGCCGGCGATGAGGTTGATGCATATCCGCCGCTCATCGACATCATTCATCCTGACGATAGGGCACGAGTAATGGATTACCATACCCGTCGGATGGCCGGTGAATCGGTTCCTAACAGTTATGAGCTGGGGTTGGTGACGCGCTGCGGCGAGCGGCGCGAATATGAAACCTCCGTTGCTATTGTGCCCGGCTCCAATCCCATCCGCATGATTACTGTCGGCAAGGACATTACCGAACGCAAGCAAACCGAAGCCGAGAATCGACGCTTGATCAATATTCTGGAATTATCCGCCGATTTTATTGGCAGCGCCGACATGCAAGGCAACCTGCTTTATCACAACCGCGCTGCGCGGCGTATGACCGGGCTGCCGGAAGATGCCGATCTGTCCGGCATGCACTTAGCGGATATGCACCCGGAATGGGCAACCAAAATAGTGGAGGAACAAGCGATTCCTGCGTTATTGAAAGACGGCGTATGGCGCGGCGAAACAGCCTTGCTGCACCGCGACGGCCGGGAAATTCCGGTTTCCCAACTGCTGATGTTGCATCGGGATGCCGACGGCAAGCCGCTGTTCCATTCCACCATTATGCAGGACATCACCGAACGCAAACAGGCCGAAAATGAAATCCGCGCCCTGAACGCCGACCTGGAATTGCGGGTGTCGGAGCGCACCGAAGAGCTGCGCCGACAGACGAGCTACCTGAGGACGATGATCGATACGCTGCCGATGATGGCTTGGTTTAAAGATACGGACAGCCGGTTTCTGGTCGTCAACCAGGCGTTGGCAACGGCCAGCTCCCATAGCGAGGACGATTTGGTCGGCAAGTCGGACCTGGATATTTGGCCGCGCGAACATGCCGAGGCTTACCGGGCCGACGACGCTGAGGTGATGGCGACCCGTCAGCGTAAGGCGGTAGAAGAGCCTTTTGTCGATGCGCAAGACGGCGCTATCTGGATAGAAACCTTCAAGGCTCCGGTGATGGATGAGGACGGCCGCGTACTGGGAACGGTGGGCGTCGCCCGCGATATCAGTGAGCGTAAAGCTGTGGAAGTGGCGCGGGAAGCGGCTTTGGCCGAGGCGGAACGGCTGGCGCGGCTGCGCAGCGAATTTATGGCAAGGATGAGCCACGAACTGCGTACGCCGCTGAACGGCATTCTGGGTTACTCCCAGATCATGCTGGGGGAAAACCAGCTCAACGAACGCTACAGCGTGATGCTGGATGTCATACAACAAAGCGGCGAATATTTGTTGTGCTTGATCAACGATATTCTGGATTTTGCCAAAATCGAGGCCGGCAAGCAGGAGCTTAGCCTGGGCGATATTTCTTTGGCGGGTTTCCTGAACAATCTCACCAGCATCATCAATGTCAAAGCGGAGCAGAAGCATCTGGCTTTCGTTTGCGACATCGCAGCGGATGTGCCGAGAGGGATACGCGTCGATGAAACGCGACTAAGGCAGGTGTTGCTCAATTTACTGTCCAATGCGGTCAAATACAGTGAACAAGGCCAAATCAGCCTGCGGGTGACGGTATTGAAATCCAAAGCGGTTGATTTAAGCAATACAAAGCCCTCTCCAGAGGGAGAAGGGGCAAAGGATCCAGCTGCAACAATATTGGAACCGGTACGTTTGCGTTTTGAAATACAAGACACCGGCATAGGCATTGATGCCGGGCAACTGGAAACCATTTTCCAGCCTTTCGAGCAGGCGGGAGACAGCCGCCACCACAACGGCGGCAGCGGTTTGGGATTGGTGATCAGCCGCGAGCTGGTCAGGCTGATGGGCAGCGATATTCACGTCAGCAGCCGGGTCGGCGAGGGCAGTACCTTTTGGTTCGATCTCGATGTCCCGGTTGTTGCAGTCTACGGAAACATCATGCCCGCCGAACAGCGTGTCTCCGGTTACCAGGGGGCGCGCAGGCGTGTGCTGGTGGTGGACGATGTCTATGAAAACCGGGCGCTGCTGGTCGATATACTCAGCCGCCTGGGCTTCGAAACCGCCGAGGCGGCAAACGGCAGGGCATGCCTGGATAGCGTAGCAGCCTTGAGACCGGATTTGATTTTATTGGATATGGTCATGCCGGAAATGGACGGCATGGAAACCGCGCAGCGTCTGCGGCAATTGCCGGGGTCCGAGCAAACGCCTATTATCGCAATTTCGGCCAGTGCTTCCGGCAGCGATATTGGCGAAGTGATGAAATCCGGGGTCAGCCTCTTTCTGTCCAAGCCCGTCGACATTAAACAGCTGATGGTGCACATTGCCGGCCTTTTAAAACTCGACTGGATTTATGCGTTGCCTGAAGCCGAATCACTGCCGCAACAGAAGCTTAACGAATGGCTGGAAGTGCCGCCGCTTGAGGAAATGAAGATTTTGCACCGCTTGGCGCAGGAAGGCAGTATGCGCGACATTATCGGCCAAGCCGCTTATCTGGGTGATCTTGACGAGCGCTATCGTCCGTTTGCCGAGCAGTTGCGGATGTTGGCCAGGGGTTACCAATCCAAAGCTATCCTGAATTTGGTCAACCGCTATATTAACCGTTATATCAAGGAGCAGAAGCATCATGAATAATCTCAGCCTCTTTGCAACGCCAAACGCTACCGTCCTGATCGTAGACGATATTCCGGCCAATCTGGGCGTGGCGGTCGAACATCTCGAAGCCTGCGGCTACCGGGTTGTCATCGCCCTGGAAGGTGAAGAAGGCTTGCAGCGCGCCATTCTCGTTCAGCCCGACATCATCCTGCTTGATGTGATGCTGCCGGGGCAGAACGGCCTTGAAATCTGCCGGAGGTTAAAAGCCGAAGCCGGAACCCGTGATATTCCTGTGATCTTTATGACCGCACTGTCGGAAGAAAACAACAAACTGGCCGGGTTTGAGGCGGGCGGCGTCGACTATATTACCAAGCCTTTGCGCATCGCCGAGGTGTTGGCCAGAGTCGATACCCATCTCAGGCTGCGTAAAATGCAGAAGCAGCTTGAGGTACAAAACCTGCAATTGCAACAGTATCAGCAAGAACTGGAACGGCAGGTGGCGGAGCGCACTGCCGAACTGAATGCCGGCACCCGCCAATATCGAACGCTGGTGGAAAACACCCCCGATACCATTGCCCGTTACGATAGGAACTGCCGACGCCTGTATGCCAACCCCAAAATGATCGAAGAGTTGGGCGGCGAGGCCGGGCGGATACTCAACCGTACGCCGAGCGAGTTTCCCGGCGGCGAGTCGGTGAACCGTTATGAGGCGTGTATCAGGCAGGTATTTGCCGATGCCCTGCCGGCCGATTTCGAATGTCGCTGGCAATCGGCCGAGGGCAGGCAGATTGTCAGTTATATCCGCCTGACTCCGGAGTTCGACGCCGATGGCGGCGTGTTGAGCGTGTTGGCAGTAGGGCGCGACATTAGCGAGATCGACCAATACCGGCGCAGTATCCATCAGCTGGCTTTTTACGATGCGCTGACCAACCTGCCCAACCGGGTGCTGCTTGCCGAACGCATGAGTCAGGTTATTAACGATGCCTCCCAACACGGTTACCGGTTCGCGCTGATGCTGCTGGACCTGGACCGTTTCAAGGATGTCAACGATATGCTCGGGCACGGCAAGGGGGATGTGTTGCTGCGCGATGCCGCCGAGCGTTTGCAGCGGAATGTGCGCATAGGCGACATGGTTGCCCGGCTGGGAGGCGACGAATTTGCTGTTTTGCTGCCTCAACTTGGAGAGGGCGACGATCCGGCAGCAATGGCCGGCAAAATTGTCAAAGTCTTGGAACAGCCTTTCCGGATTGCCGGCAGGGAGCTGTTTATTTCCGCCAGTGTCGGCATCGCCTTGTATCCGGGCGACAGCACCGACATTGAGGTGCTGTTCCGGTATGCCGATTCGGCCATGTACTATGCCAAGAAGCAGGGCCGGAATAATTTCCAGTTCTATGCCAGGGAACTCACAGCGCGTTCCGGCGAACGCATCGCGCTGGAAACGGCGTTGCGTCATGCGCAAAATAACGATGAACTGGAATTGTATTACCAGCCGCAAGTCGATTTGGCCAGCGGCAGTTTGATCGGCGCCGAGGCGCTATTGCGCTGGAACAGCCCGGACGGCAGCATGGTGACGCCGGATAAATTCATCCCGGTGGCGGAAGACAGCGGCCTGATCGTCGGTATCGGCGAGTGGGTGCTGCTGACGGCCTGCAAGGCCGCCGTGCAGTGGAACATCGACCGGTCGATACCGTTCAAGATTGCCGTCAATCTTTCCACCCGCCAGTTTCTCCAGAACGACCTGCTCGCCTCGGTGCGGAGCATCCTGCAAGAAACGCAGTGCAAGCCGGAATGGTTGAAGCTGGAAATCACCGAAAGCCTGCTGCTGGATGACAGCAGCGAGATTCTTGGGGTGCTGAATGCGTTCGACGCGATGGGACTGGCGCTTTCCATCGACGATTTCGGCACCGGTTATTCGGCGTTAAGTTACCTGAATCGCTTCCCGGTCAGCCAGATCAAGATCGATCAGTCCTTCGTGCGCGATATTCCGGGCGACCAGAACAAAGCCGAGCTGGTCAAGGCCATGATTTTCATCGCCCAGGCCCTGCACCTGGAGCTGGTTGCCGAAGGCGTCGAAACCCGCGAGCAGGCCGGTTATCTCAACGAGCATGGGTGTCTTGCCGCGCAAGGGTATCTGTTCGGAAAACCGATGCCGTATGGCGAGTTTGAAGATTTGTTGGCGAAAAGCGAGTCATGATTCTAAAAACTGTAGTTTGTCCACGAAAAGCACGAAAAGCACGAAAAAGTGTATGGAGAAATTCATCGCTCCCGCACTCTGTGCTCGTCGTTATACACAAGTCTTTAAAAGTACGTCATCCCGGCAGGGATTCATGTCAGGCTATCCTGCCTGACACCCTTTGGGTTAATGCAAATCCGTTCCAGACGGATTTGTGCCGGGATCCAGAAGCCATGGATGGCAATACCGAAACAGGCAGCAAGTACGCCATAGGGAATTGCTTAATAAAATCAATCGTTCACATCCCTGTGCTCTCGGCAATTGCTCCATGCATTGCTCTACCTCGGCAACTGCTCCTTGCGTTGCTCTACCTCCTGCATCCGTGCAGTCGTCCTGCATCCTTGCAGTTGTGGATTCCGGCAATCCCTGCCGGAATGACGGTCTACCGCAGACACTTGTGTATAACGATGAGAGCTGGAG
>JBAQYH010000697.1:0-2857 GCA_049299935.1 Methylobacter sp.
TACCGAGCTGCGGGTAAATCATGATCCGAGATGGGAACGAATAGCTGCGTTGGAAATTGTAGCCCGAATTGCCGGAAAATCGAACCTCGGCCTCTATTCCGGCCGAGTCCAGGTATTCACATATATCGGCAACAGAGCCATTGTCTATCTGGCCGGGTGTGCCGGAATTGCCGTGATCGGTGATCGAGCTCGTTGCGCTTACGTACCAGGGTTTGTGATTTGTTGGTTCCTGGTGGTCGCTAGTGCCTACCTCGTGACGTGTTGGTTCAAAGGCAGTTGTTGTATCAGCGCCCGAGCTCTTTGCTGTGAGGCTCGCAGTTCCTTGCTTGACGTAAGGCTTCCCAATCGAACCGGAGCTGGGAAGGGGTATTGAGTGCAGCATGTGCTCGTTTTTGCCGCTGATCAGTCTTAGAAGGCCAGAGGTCTGGCGCCTCGCATCGTCAGGGACTCTTCGGAACCGGCCACCTTCAGGAGCATTGCTCACGGGCGTTTCAGTATTCGAGACCTCTGTATGCGGCATGCTGGGAGGGCTGTCATCGCGGACTTTGCGGCTATCAAGGATCTCGAAGTTGCATCCAGGAGCGTTGCCCCAAGCGAATGAGCAATCTTGATGAAATGCAATGCCCGACTTTGATGTCTCGCGTTCCGCAGGCTGGCTTGTAAGGGGCAGAAGGAAAGTGAGTGCAAGAATGACCGTTAAGGTGACTTTTGAATAAGATTCTTGCGATTTCATGGATTCATCCTCTTGCTGTAGAAAAGGATGATGCTCGTATCAATGTCAGTTCCACCGAGGAGCTCCCAGAAACATAAAATGTGCTGGAAAAAATCAAAGTCTGGTCCGGGACAATATCTCCTTTTGCATTACTTGAGTGACAGTTACGTCTGGTTTGAATTGTGAATCAGATGTACAAATTTGGAATAATGCATATCTTGATCTGCAATGTTATACCGCTCCTTCACAAAATCAGTCCCTGCCGCGGCGATGGTGAGCGCCATTCCAACATCGCTACACAAGGAATCTATGTGTGCAGCAAGACCTTCAGGGGTGTCTGCGACCAAATAGTGACGCCCTGGTTCACCCCCGATGCCGCGAACACCGTTGCTACTCGACAGAAGGAGGCGTCCCGCTGCCATTGCCACAAGACTCTTGAGCTTGATGCCTGTGCCAGTGTCCTGCGGATTTATGAAAGCAAGGCCCCCACTCAAGAACTCTATTTCGTCAGGAACACGACCTACCGCTCGAACTCCATGTGACACATCGGCAAACCGCTCGGTACCTGGACCACCTATCCAGAGCTCAAGGTCTGGATGACGACGGTGAATGATAGGCCAGCATTCATGCAGAAAACGATATAGCCCACTGGCCTTCCGCGGATCCGATGATCCTAGGTAAAGAAGACGCTGCGGACTTCCCGGGAGAACAGACGCATAACGCGCAATGTCAATTTGCACTTCCAAAACACCGTCGCAACGATGACCATGCAGGCGCTCATAAAGAGCACTGTCGTCTTCAGTAATAGCCCACACTCTGTCAGCGGCTGCCAAGACACGAGCTTCCAGATTGTGAACGCGCATCACTTCCCACTTCCAGGCCCAGCGTACGGGGAATACCCCTTGTTGAGCGAACATCGCAAAGGCATCTTCCGAGACGTCGTGGCTGCGATAAACAACCGTAATGTGGGGAAAACGTTCTTTGAGGAAAGGCACAAAGATGCTCGGGGCAATGTTCTCGACGATACACCAAGTATTCCCGGCTTCAGCCGATATCTTGCGCACTTCATGTTCTATTGCCTTGTAATGCCTATCGGCGTGCATCTGCATAACGCATCCAGGCAATGAGGTTGGAAGACTCGCGAGAAAACGGCGCAAGTACGATGAACGGTGCATGGGAAAGCACCGAAACTGTACATTAGGATAGACAGTTTCCAAGGTTGGATCAAAACTCTCTTCAGTGATGGCAAGAAAAAGAATCGGATTGAAGGCCCGACAATAAATGCGTAGCGAACTGGCCAAGGCCAGACCCAAACCGTTATCATATCGCGGTAGACCTTGTGCTATAACAACCGCAGCAGTCACGATATCCTCCCTATCTGGATGTTCTCAGCATCGTAGTCGACCCGTCATTGCGATCATCTTTCAGCAAAGCTGCAACAAAGAACACTAAGAAGTTGAGCGGAAAATACCACAAGACACGGCTCCCAGACAGTGCGATCAGTAAATGCAGATGGAAATAAACCTGGAACCAATTGCGTCGTTTAACGGCACGAAAGATGAAGGACAAAAACATACCAAGGAACAGCACAAGGCCAATAATTCCCGTCTCGTTGAAGATTTCATGGTAAGGAGCATCGGGCAGATTCAAAAGATTGTCCTCCTTATTCAAAGGAGAGTACTTTCCATAACCCTCACCGATAAGTATGATTAATGGGTTGATGTCATTGGTAATAACTTGTTGAAAGTCTCTTTCACTTGAAGCATCGGTTGGATTAAACTCCATGATACGATCTATAATTAGTTTTTCTGTCAACTCTAGGTTCAAAGCAATTGAGGCTATTAGAACTATAAGGACCATGAAGGCCGACAAAACGACAGCATCACGGATTTTGTAGCTTGTGGCCTTAATAGGGGAAAATCCATAAACAATGATTGCCAAAACTAAACCAACCCACATGCCCCTTTGAAAGGAAAGTAAAGTTGATAGAGCCAGGACAACCAGAAGCGAGTATCGAAACCTACGGTGCCAAAAGAAAAGTATGTAAGCGAAAAGAAACTGTGAAAGGAACCCAATGACGGTGGACTTTCCTGCCACTGAGTTCAAACGGTATGAATCTACATCGAAAACAAGTGGAGCCAAGTA
>JBAQYH010000698.1:0-1552 GCA_049299935.1 Methylobacter sp.
AATAAGATCGACGATATGGGTGGTTTCAGGCAAGACGATAACTGATGTGGTCATCATGTGCCCGACCGACTCCGGCTTATCGGTAGACACATCCGGCGTACGGCGTATAAATGCCCGAAACTTGTCCTGGAAGCTTTCATAGGCGCCGAGGTTAATGAATTTAAAAAAGTCATTCCAGGTAATAATGCCAATCACCCGTCTGGCCCTATCAATAACCGGCATGGCTTTGAGTTTTTGCTTATGCATGATATTCCAGGCTTCCTCAACGTCTGTCCCGTACTCAACAGCCGGTATATGCCTGACCATAATATCCGCACAGGTGATATTGCCCTTAAAGCGTTTAAAACTGCGGGCTTCCGCATCGGTCAGCAACTTACGCAGGTCGCCGGCCGAGACATCCATAAATGTATCCATGTTTTCCAGCGCCAGCTTCAAGTCCTGATCCGAAATGCCGGATTGCTCGGTAGGTTTAACCTCGGTGTTTTTATTACCGGGAATTATTGGATAGTCATATCGTAACACCCAGCGATTAATGACTATCGCGATAACCAGCATGATCGCCGCATTTAAACCCACCGGCATCAGGACAAATCCATAACCCAGAGAACTGACAGGGTCTCCGGCCAGAATAGGTGCAATCGCAGTCGCAGCGCCGGGAGGATGCAGGCAACGCAGCAACAGCATCGCAAAAATACTGCCGCCAACGGCACATGCCGATGCCAAGGCAATGTCGGTAAACCACTGGGTACAAGCGACACCGATAATAGCGGATACCAATTGGCCGCCAAAAAACGGCCAGGGTTGCGCCAGCGGGCTGTTAGGAATAATAAATAGGATAACCGCAGAAGCGCCCATGGAAGCGACGAGAATAGGATAAGCGGTGCCTATGCTTAATTTTTGCGTGACCAACGCCATAATCAAAATAGCGCTGAAACTGGAAACGAGGGAAAGGAGCTTGCCCTTAAGACTTACGTTTACCGAATCAACGGTAATCCGGATAAACTGGCTGATACTCATCATTAGATTTAGATTACTCCCTTTGCATTAATAAGGCGCCCTAACCACAAAGCTGCCGTCAAGTATAGAGCAATCAAACTGATATTCCATAACTCCGGGTCATGACAGGGCATTTAAAACTACCGGGTATCTATGAAATACAGCTCCGCAATTATCTGCTATGTTATTAATGCTAAAATACCGCAATGGTCCGGCATTTGCGCAAACCGGCAAAGCCATTTTACTCACCCTTAAATTCCCACATATAAAAATAATACACAACAATGAACAGATTAAGAGATAAAATCCGCGACATCCCCGACTTTCCGAAACCAGGCATTATCTTTAAGGATATTACGCCGCTGGTAAAAAATCCCGCCACGTTGAGACTTTCCGTCCATCAATTACTGCAACCGTTTTTAGGCCGGAATATTACCGCCGTTGCCGGCATGGAGGCGCGCGGCTTTATTTTCGGCTCTCTGGTCGCTTGGGAATTGGGGCTTCCATTTGTGCCGTTGAGAAAACCGGGAAAACTGCCTTACGATGTGCAAAGCGT
>JBAQYH010000699.1:0-7980 GCA_049299935.1 Methylobacter sp.
CAGGGCTTTCCAGGCAGGGCCTTCGACATAACTCAGCAGCCCGCGGTCTGCATAGCGGTCGGCCAGCATCAACAAGGGCGCTGCCGACAGTAGGGAGATAACTATGCTGTTAAAAACGAACAAACCGATATTGGTTTGATAAGACCGGCGCAGCTGTTTAAGGGGCAATCTGCGCTCGGGATGGTTAAGTTCAAGAGCCGACAGCACGACAAATACCATAAGCAGGGTGAATGTCGCCAATTCTCCCGGCATGCTTGAGAGCCATGTTAAATAGGATTCAACAAAGGTGATGAGTGACATAATTTCGCTAGACATTGTCTTTACCTCGATACAAAGCTGTGAACTTAGTGCAACGGCATCTTAAGCAAAGACAGTGACAATTTGATGAAAAAGGCTTGGGCGATCATTCCTGTATGCCCAGCTTCTTTACTTAAGAAAATGCCTTGATTAAACCGCAGCAAGACTTGCGCCATAAGCCGTTCTTTAGCCGCGAAAAACCGCCAAGAGTGACTGAAAGCTCATTTTTTTCAATGGCTTTAAGCGCTTAAGCAGGAAGGGATATTGCCAGCAGCCTTGGGAAAAGTTTATTTTTTCGCGGCTGGATTGTATCAGTCCGGTGCAATTGTGCGTTTTTATGCACCGTTTACAGCGCCCAAAGTATGGGTTCATCAGTGAGGGCAGAAAAGCATTTCGTCCACGAAAAGCACGAGATGTTTCGCAAATTGTACCATCGTCATTCCTGCCGGGATGACGCGTTATGTAGACCCCTGTGCATTCATTAAAGAATAGTTGCAGGGAACAATCTTCTAAAAAACTGCGCTTTTAATTACATCCGTAACAAACTGTTGGCTGACAGACAGTACTTGCACAAGCGCTGTTGATTTCCGGGCAATCGACGCTGGATCAGGCGTTAAATCCAAGTAAAAACAACGCCATAAAACTTGGTATAAAGCTTGCTGTATAAAAAATACATTTGGAACGCGATAAAACTGATATATGATTTTTAAAAATCAAATGCACATTTGAATTTATAATTTCAATTACCCAATGCAATCCTGTTTTTTCAACTTTCCTAGATGACCAATCTTAAAATCACCAAGTCGGAACAAACTCGTAATCGACTATTAACCGCAGCCAGCCGGATCTTTGCCGAGAAAGGCTTCCAGGAAGCGACGATCGCCGAAATCTGCGAGCAGGCGAAAGCCAATATCGCCTCGGTTAATTATCATTTCCGCGACAAGGAAACCCTTTACCTGGAAGCCTGGCGTTTTGCTTTTAACCGGGAACTTGACCTGTACCCGCCCGACGGCGGTTTGATGAACGATGCCTCGCCGGAACAACGGCTGGCCGTGCGGATTAAATCCTTGATCCGCCGTATGGGTGACGACAATTCCTATTCGTTTGCGATTATTCATAAGGAAATGGCGCAGCCTACCCGGCTGCTGGCCGATATTCTGGAAAAGGAAATCAATCCGCAACGCCTGCAAATGTTCGCTTTGCTGAAAGAATGCCTGGGGCAGGCGGCCAGCGAGCAACAGATCCAATACTGCCACGCCAGCATCATGGGCCAATGTTTTCAGCTGCTGCGCTTAAAGCACATGCAAAGCGCCCGGCCGTTTCGCAAACATCCCAGCGATTTGAGCGACATCAAGGCGTTTGCCGAACACGTCGTGCAATTCTCGCTGGCCGGCATTCAAGCCATCCGCTCTCAAACTCTTAATTAAAAATGTCCGTATGAGTCAACACAAGCTCCACCCATTACCCACGCTCATCAATCGACGCCGGGCTTTTTTACTGCCCGGTTTGCTGGCCGTGCTGGCGATTATTGCCGCAGGTTTTTATTTCCAGCATTCATCATCGCCCGATGCGAAATCCGATGCCAAGGGCGGCAAACGCGGTCACGACGATGACGCACCGGCGGTCGTGGCGATAGAAACCAGCAGCCAAGGCGATTTTCCGGTGTACCTGAACGGCTTGGGCACGGTAACCGCATTGCGGACCGTGACCGTGCGGCCCAGGGTTGACGGCGAACTGGTGCGGGTAACGTTCAACGAAGGGCAGATGGTCAAGGAAGGCGAACTGCTGGCGGAAATCGATCCGCGCCCGTTCCAGGTGCAGTTGCAGCAGGCCGAAGGCCAGTTATTGCGCGATGAAGCCTTGTTGAAAAATGCCGAAATAGACCATGCCCGTTATCAGACCCTGCTGGAGCAGGATTCGATTTCCGCCCAACAGACCGTGACCCAGGGAACCCAGGTTAAACAGTATCAAGGCACCGTGGAAATGGACAAAGCCCAGGTCAATAACGCCAAGCTCCAGCTTAGCTATGCCCGGCTGACCGCGCCTATTTCAGGGCGAGCCGGGTTGCGCCAGATAGATCAGGGCAATATCGTCCATGCGAATGATGCCAACGGTCTGGTAGTGATTACCCAGCTGCAACCGATCAACGTGGTGTTCACTTTGCCCGAAGACAAGGTGCAATCGGTGATACAGCGTTGGCATTCCAACGAACCTGTCAATGTGGCGGCTTATGACCGGGCCGGAAAAACCAAGTTGGCCGACGGCAAACTGCTGGCGGTCGATAACCAGATCGACCCCACCACCGGCACGCTCAAACTTAAGGCGCAATTCGACAATAAGGAGGGTACGCTGTTCGCCAACCAGTTCGTCAATATCAAAATGCACCTGGATACCTTACACGGAGTGACGCTGGTTTCCAGTGCCGCCATCCAGCACGATACCCAAGGCCCGTTTGTCTATGTGGTCGGCTCGGGAAAAAACGTACAGCTGCGCCGCGTTACCTTGGGCCCAGTCGAAGCGGACAAGGTCGTAGTGCTGAGCAATCTCGCCGCTAACGAAACCGTGGTGGTGGAAGGCGTCGATAGACTGCGCGAAGGCAGCCAGGTCGATATTGCCCAAAAAGACGGGCTGGCCGTGGCGGCCAGTCCTGATGTGCAGGCCAAGCCCGAGGGCAAGTCCCGTAAAAAAGATAAGCGTCCTTGATTATGAGCCCAGCGAACCATACCTGCTCTCGTTCCCACGCGTTGTGTTCATCGTTATACACAAGTATTTTTAAGCACGTCATCTCGGCAGGGATTGCTGGGATCTACGACTGCAAGGGCAGGTATTTTACGCTGGTTCCCAAGCTCCAGCTTGGGAACCCAGTTGACGAAGCTCCAGCTTCGCGAGACGGGAAGCTGGAGCTTCCCGCACTGAATTCCCAAGCTGGAGCTTGGGAACTAGCGCCAATGTCGCGGGCACGGCCCGCTCCTACGGAGTACCGATGTGCTTAACCTAATGGCCGTGACGCAGCGCATGGAAACGAGACAAATATGACCTCCTCACATACCCTGCCGAATTTCAATCCGTCCCGCCTGTTCATCCTGCGCCCGGTAGCAACCTCGCTGCTGATGGTGGCGATGCTGCTGGTCGGCATCCTGGCTTACCGGTTATTGCCGGTGTCGGCGTTGCCGCAAGTCGATTACCCGACTATCCAAGTGGTGACCTTGTATCCGGGCGCCAGCCCCGAAGTGATGACGTCGGTGGTCACCGCGCCGCTGGAACGCCAGTTCGGCCAGATGCCGGGGCTTACCCAGATGTCTTCGACCAGCTCAGGCGGCGCGTCGGTGATTACCTTGCAATTCAACCTGCATTTGGATTTGGACATCGCCGAACAAACCGTGCAGGCGGCGATTAATGCCGCGACCAACTTCCTGCCGAACGACTTGCCGCAGGCGCCGATTTACAGCAAGGTCAACCCGGCCGACACGCCGATCATGACGCTGGCGGTCAGCTCCAAAGCCTTGCCGTTGTTCAAGGTTGAAGATCTGATCGACACGCGGCTGGCCCAGAAAATCGCCCAATTGCCCGGCGTCGGCATGGTCAGCATCAGCGGCGGCCAGCGGCCTGCGGTACGGATTCAGGTCAACCATAAAGCGCTGGCCGCTTACGGCATCAGCCTGGAAGATGTACGCAGTGCAATCGCCGCCGCCAATGTCAATCAGCCCAAGGGCATGTTTAATGGCCCGATGCGCTCGGCGATTATCGACAGCAACGATCAACTGCGTTCGGCTGCGGAATACCGCGATCTGGTGGTGGCCTACCGCAACGCTGCGCCGGTGCGGCTGTCCGAAGTCGCCGAAGTGGCGGACGGCGCCGAAAACGTGCGTTTGGCGGCTTGGGCCGACGACAACGCGGCAGTGATCGTCAATATTCAGCGCCAACCGGGCGCCAATGTGATCGAGGTGGTCGACCGCATCAAGGAATTGCTGCCGAAATTGCAGGCGTCGCTGCCGCTGAGCGTCGAGGTGCTGCCGCTGACCGACCGCACCGTGACCATCCGCGCCTCGGTGCATGATGTGCAATTCGAATTGCTGCTGGCGGTGGCGTTGGTGGTGATGGTGATTTTCCTGTTCCTGCGCAACGTGCCGGCGACGATCATTCCCGGCGTCGCGGTGCCGCTGTCGCTGATCGGCACTTTTGCGGTGATGTATCTGGCCGGTTTCAGCATCAACAACCTGACGCTGATGGCGTTGACCATCGCCACCGGCTTCGTGGTCGATGACGCGATCGTGGTGATCGAGAATATCTCCCGTTACATCGAGCGCGGCGAGTCGCCGTTGCAAGCGGCGCTGAAAGGCTCCGAACAAATCGGTTTTACGATCATCTCGCTGACCTTTTCGCTGGTCGCGGTGTTGATTCCGCTGCTGTTCATGAGCGATGTGGTCGGCCGGTTGTTCCGGGAATTCGCGATCACCTTGGCGGTGGCGATCCTGATTTCCGCGATCGTGTCGCTGACGCTGACGCCGATGATGTGCGCCAAGCTGCTGCATCCGCATGCGGAACATGGCGAAGCGGATAAGACCGTCGACAGTTGGTTCGACAAGCTGATTGCCGCCTACGGCCGCAGCCTGGAATGGGTGATGCAGCGGCAAACCCTGACCATGCTGGTTTTTTTCGCCACGGTGGCGCTGACCGTAGCGCTGTACATCGTTATCCCCAAGGGCTTTTTCCCGATCCAGGATACCGGCATTATCCAGGGCATTTCCGAAGCGCCGCAAAACGTGTCGTTTTCGGCAATGGCCGAACATCAACAGAAGCTGGGCAAGCTGATACTCGAAGACCCGGCGGTGGATAGCCTGTCGTCTTTCATCGGCGTCGACGGCATCAACACCACCCCCAACAGCGGCCGGTTCCTGATCAACCTGAAACCGCGGGATGAACGGAAGCTAAGCGCAACCGAAGTCATCGCCCGGCTGAAACTCAAGCTGGCCGAACTGACCGGGGTCACCCTGTATTTGCAGCCGGTGCAGGATTTGACGATGGAAAACCGGGTCAGCCGCACCCAGTACCAGTTCACGCTGGAGACGCCCGACATTGATGAATTGAACCGCTGGACGCATAAGCTTGTCGAAGAACTTTCCGGTCAGCCGGAATTTGCCGATGTGACCAGCGATGTCCAGGACCAGGGCCAACAAGTCTACGTCAACATAGACCGCAGCACCGCCAGCCGTCTCGGCATCACCACCGCCGCAGTGGATAACACGCTGTACAGCGCTTACGGGCAACGCTTGGTATCGACTATTTTCACCCAGTCCAACCAGTACCGGGTGGTGCTTGAGGTCGATCCCACCGCTCAGAATACGCCGGATACCCTCAAGGAGTTGCGGATTCCTTCCAGTAACGGTACGCAGGTGCCGTTGTCGGCGATAGCCGAAATATCGGAACGGCCGACGCCGCTGTCGATCAACCATCTCGACCAGTTTCCGGTCGCGACGCTGTCCTTTAATCTGGCGTCGGGCGCGGCGCTGGGCGATGCGGTCAAGGCGATCGACCGCGTCAAGCAGGAAATCGGTTTGCCGCTAAGCATCCGTACCAGCTACCAAGGCGCGGCGATGGCGTTCAAAGCCTCGCTGGATAACACCCTGTGGCTGATCCTGGCGGCTATCGTCACCGTTTACATCGTGCTCGGCGTGCTGTACGAAAGCTATATCCATCCGGTCACCATCCTGTCCACGCTGCCTTCCGCCGGGGTCGGCGCGCTGCTGGCGCTGATGGCTTCCGGCGGCGACCTGGGCATCATCGGCATTATCGGCATCATCCTGTTGATCGGCATCGTCAAGAAGAACGCGATCATGATGATCGACTTTGCATTGGAAGCCGAGCGCAAGCAAGGCATGCCGCCGGAAGATGCGATTTTTCAAGCCTGCCTGCTGCGCTTTCGGCCAATCCTGATGACCACGCTGGCCGCATTGCTCGGCGCGTTGCCGTTGATGTTGGGCAGCGGCGTCGGCTCGGAGCTGCGCCATCCGCTGGGTATCACGATGGTCGGCGGCTTGCTGCTCAGCCAGTTATTGACCCTGTACACCACGCCGGTGATCTATTTATGGATGGATAGCTTGGCCCGGCGCGTGTCCGGCTGGCTGAACCTGAATCCGGCTGAAAGCGACGGAAATTTGTGATGAATTTAAGAGCCGCAATTTGTCCACGAAAAGCACGAAAGACACGAAAAGTCATTGGGCGGGATTTTCGTGCTTTTCGTGTCTTTCGTGGACAAAAAACGAACCTGTTTATCGTTCCCACGCTCCGGCGTGGGAATGCAGGAGTGGACGCTCCAGCGTCCCGGAACCTGTGTGGGGCAAATGTTTTTGGCGACGAGTCGGTGTTTCGCAACGCTGGAGCGTTGCGGACTGAATTCCCACGCCGGAGCGTGGGAACTATGCATAGATTACGAAACGTAAATGACGGGGTTGCAAACCCCGTCATGCTCAGTGAAGAAGCTAGTTTTGCGCTGGTTCCCAAGCTCCTGCTTGGGAACCCAGTTAGCGAAGCTCCAGCTTCGCGAGTCGGGAAGCTGGAGCTTCCAAGACTGCATTCCCAAGCTGGAGCTTGGGAACGAGCGAAAAGACGTGAAAAGTCATTGGGTAAATTTTTCGTGCTAAGCGTGCCTTTCGTGGACAAAAAACTATGAATTTGTCGGCACTGTTCATTTACCGGCCGGTCGCCACCAGTCTGCTGACGCTGGCTATCGCGCTGGCCGGTGCCTTGGCTTTCCTGAATTTGCCGGTGTCGTCGTTGCCGCAGGTGGATTTTCCGACCATCAATGTGCAGGCCCAGCTGCCCGGAGCCAGTGCCGAGACAATGGCGGCCACGGTCGCCACTCCGCTGGAACGGGCCTTGGGGCGAATCGCCGGCATCACCGAAATGACTTCAAGCAGTTCGCAGGGCTCTACGCAGATCACCCTGCAATTCGACCTGGACCGCGACATCAACGGCGCGGCCCGCGATGTGCAGGCGGCGATCAATGCCGCGGCCAGCCTGTTGCCCGGCAATATGCCCAATCGTCCCAGCTACCGCCGGGATAATCCGTCCGACTCGCCGATTTTGATACTGGCGCTGACCTCCGAGACGCTGGGGCGCGGGCAGATGTACGATGCCGCCTCGACGATCCTGGCGCAGAAAATATCGCAGATTCCCGGTATCGGCCAGGTGCAGATCGGCGGCGCCGCGCTGCCGGCGGTGCGGGTCGAGTTGAATCCCAACTCACTGAGCAAATACGGCATCGGCCTGGAGGATGTCAGGAACACCATCACTCAAACCAACACCACCCAACCGAAAGGCGTGATGGAAAGCGGCGGGCAGCGTTGGCAAATTCAGGCCAACGATCAGGCCCGTAAAGCCGAGGATTACCTGCCGCTGATCGTCAGCTACCGCAACGGCGCGCCGGTCAGAATCGGCGATCTCGGCGAGGTGGTCGATTCGGTCGAAGATCTGCGCAATATCGGGCTTAAAAACGGCAAACCGTCGGTGCTGCTGATTCTCAGAAAGCAACCGCTGGCCAACGTGATTCAAACCGTCGATCAGGTTCAGGCCATGTTGCCGCAGCTGCGCGCGGCCATCCCCAGCGCGATCGACCTGTCGGTGGTGGTCGACCGTTCGCTGACCATCCGGGCTTCGATTACCGAAGTCGAGCACAGCCTGTTG
>JBAQYH010000700.1:0-2768 GCA_049299935.1 Methylobacter sp.
CGATAGCCCTGCGCCGTGTAAATGGCCTCAAGATAAGCAACCGATGAGCCTTTGCCATTGGTTCCGGCGACAGTAATGGTCGGGGGTTTGACATAGTCGGGGTTAAGCGCATGAAAAACCTGTGCCGCCCGCTCTAAACCCAAATCAATTACTAAAGGGTGTAAGCTTTCCTGCCACTTCAGCCAACCCTGTAGCGAATCAAAACGTATCATTAACCGATTTTGTCAGTCTTCCTGATCCGGCTGATGCGAGGCATCATCGGCTTCAACTTTAAATTCCCCCGTGGCTTCGGCCTCCCCCTTTAACAAAGGGAGATTGAGGGGGATTTGATCTCTACCCGCCATCAGCATAGCCAAAATACCGGCTATCTTATCGCGCATTTCGCGCCTGTCGATAATCATATCGATAGCGCCATGCTCTTGTAAAAACTCGCTCCGCTGGAAACCTTCAGGCAGCTTTTCACGGACGGTTTGCTCGATTACGCGGGGACCTGCAAAACCGATCAACGCATTGGGTTCGGCCACATTAATGTCGCCCAGCATGGCCAAACTGGCGGAAACACCGCCCATGGTCGGGTCGGTCATGAACGAAATATACGGAAGACCGGCTTCGGACAACTTGGTTAATGCCGCGCTGGTTTTAGCCATCTGGAACAACGAAAACAGCGACTCCTGCATACGCGCGCCGCCGCTGGCCGTAAACACGATAAACGGTACGCCCAGCTCCAGGCTCTTGTTGATGCCGCGGACAAACTTTTCGCCAACCACAGAACCCATTGACCCGCCCATAAAGCCGAAATCAAAGGCGGCGGCAACAATATCCCGGCCTTTTAGCTGACCTTTCATGACCACCAATGCATCGTTTTCTTTCGTCTGTTTTTGCGCCTGGGTAATTCGGTCTTTATATCTCTTGCTGTCTTTGAATTTTAACGGATCGATAGGCTTGACATTTTTACCGATCTCTTCGTGATTGCCTTCATCCAGAAACATATTCAACCGCGTTCTGGCCGAAATGCGCAAATGATGCTCGCATTTTGGGCAAACACTGAAATTTCTTTCCAGCTCCGTGTTGTAAAGAATCGCATTGCAGCTAGGGCACTTATTCCACAATCCTTCAGGCACAGCACCTTTTTTATTCGACCCTTCCGTTCTAATTGTTAAAGGAATTAACTTCTCAAACCAACTCATTCGTATGCACCATCGTGTTTCATCAACGTGTTCTAAACCCTGTCTTTTAGCTATCCATTGCCTGGCGCATCGCGACCAATAACTCGACTATTTCTTTTTTGGCGCGTTCCGGATCATCCAGATTTGCTTCAATTTTACTGATCAGGGCGCTGCCGATGACCACGCCGTCACCCAAATTGGCAACCGTCTTGGCCGTTTCCGCATCTTTGACGCCAAAGCCGATAGCCACAGGCAAACGCGTATTCGCCCTGATTTGCTGGAGCTTGGTTTCGACATCTGCTGTATTTAAATGACCGGCGCCGGTTACGCCCTTAAGCGAAACATAATAAAGATAGCCGCTACCGACAGCATCCATTTTTTGTATGCGCTCATCACCACTATTAGGCGCCAACAGGAAAATCGGGTCAATATCGCGCGCCTTTAACAAAGCCGCGCATTCTTCGGCTTCTTCCGGCGGCAAATCCACGGTTAAAACGCCGTCAATTTCGGCGCGTTGCGCGGCATTGGCAAAATCCTCGTAACCCATGGCTTCAATGGGGTTTACATAACCCATCAGCACCAACGGCGTATGCTGATTGGTTCTCCTGAATTCCGTCGCGATAGCCAACGTGCGTCTTAAGCTCATTTTATGTTCTAAGGCGCGCTCGCTGGCGCGTTGGATAACCGGACCGTCCGCCATCGGATCGGAAAACGGTACGCCCAGCTCGATCACATCAACACCGGCCTCGACCATCGCATGCATCATCGGCAAGGTAAAATCAGGCCTAGGATCACCGGCAGTAATAAACGGGACCAACGCCTTGCGACCCGATTTGGATAATGCTTCAAATGTAGCAGCTAATCGACTCACAGTAATATCCCCTCGCGTTGCGCCATGGTTTGCATGTCTTTGTCGCCGCGACCGGACAGGCAGACAATGATAATTTCGTCTTTGCTCATCGTAGGAGCAAGCTTCATCGTATAAGCCATCGCATGGCTCGATTCCAGTGCCGGAATAATGCCTTCCATCCGGGTCAACGAATGAAAACCTTCCAATGCCTCATTATCGGTAATATTGACATATTCAGCCCTGCCGGTATCTTTCAACCATGCATGTTCAGGGCCTACACCCGGATAATCCAAGCCTGCGGAAATGGAATGCGTCTCGATGATTTCGCCGTCGTCATCTTCCATCAGGTAAGTCCGGTTGCCGTGCAATACGCCGGGACGGCCTGCGCATAAAGGCGCGGAATGGCGACCGGTTTCAATGCCGTCGCCAGCCGCTTCGACTCCGATCATTTTCACTGAACGGTCGTCGATAAACGGATAAAACAAACCGATTGCATTCGACCCGCCGCCGACACAGGCGACCAGCGTATCAGGCAAACGTCCGGCCTGATCCAGGCACTGCTGTCTTGCTTCACGGCCGATAATCGCCTGGAAATCCCTGACCATCGCAGGATAAGGATGGGGACCGGCAACCGTGCCGATAATATAAAAGGTATTGTCAACATTGGTCACCCAATCTCTGAGTGCTTCGTTCAACGCATCTTTCAAAGTTTTTGAGCCGGATTCCACGGCGACGACTTTCGCGCCCAGCAA
>JBAQYH010000701.1:0-2338 GCA_049299935.1 Methylobacter sp.
GTTTTGTATAAAGGCGAATGACCCGGCTGAACTGGATGCATTAATGGATGCGGACGCCTATCAGCAGATGATTGAGCAATAATGTAGACGAAAGGCGCAAGGCAAAGGACGAAAACAACAGCCCTTCGCCCTTCGCCTTTAGCCTTTAGCCTTTAGCCTTTAGCCTTTAGCCTTTAGCCTTTAGCCTTTAATTTTTTTTACTTTAGCCGCGAGTCTTGCGGCATAAACCCCATCCCTAACGATAAAGAGGAACATAATGAGCGCATTAATATGTGGATCGATGGCTTACGATACCATCATGGTTTTTCATGATAAATTTAAACATCACATTTTGCCGGAAAAAATCCATATCCTGAATGTATCATTCCTGGTACCCGTCATGCGCCGCGAATACGGCGGTTGTGCGGGCAACATTGCCTACAACCTGAAATTGCTGGGCGAAGAGCCGTTGACCATGGCAACCGTCGGACACGATTTTGAACCGTATGCCCAATGGATGGCCCAAAACCAGTTATCCAGCGAGTTCATTAAGATTCTGGATGACAGCTATACCGGCCAGGCTTATATCACTACCGATGAAGAAGCTAACCAGATTACCGCATTCCATCCCGGCGCAATGAGCTTTTCGCATTTAAATTCAGTACCGACTGACCGAAAAATCAGCATCGGCATCGTATCGCCCGACGGCAAGGATGGCATGCAGCTGCATGCCGAGCAGTTTGCAGAACTGGAAATTCCTTTTATTTTCGATCCGGGCCAAGGCATGCCGATGTTTAATGGCGAAGAACTGCTCAAATTCCTGGATCAGGCAACCTGGGTAACCTTGAACGACTACGAATCCGAGTTAATGCAGGAACGTACCGGCTTGTCGCTGGAACAAATGGCCGAACGGGTTGAGGCGCTGATCATTACCTTGGGCGGCAAGGGCTCGCAAATATACACGCATGGAGAGTGCATCACCATCCCTGCGGCAACCCCCAAAGCGATACTCGATCCGACGGGTTGCGGCGATGCCTATCGTGCAGGGCTGTTATATGGCCTGATGAACGACTTGGGTTGGGAAGTGACCGGCAGAGTTGCCTCATTAATGGGCGCCATTAAAATCGAAAATAACGGCACCCAGAATCATTCATTTGATATGGATAGCTTCAAGCAACGCTACCGCGAAAATTTCGGCTCTTCGTTTTAAAAAAACATCGTAACTATTCAGCACATAGAGAAATGGAACACAGATGACACGGATTAAACGGATAAATACGGATTTAAAAGCGTAATCAGACTTGGCTTGGGCTAAAAATCCGTGTAAATCCGCCCTATCCGTGTCATCCGTGTTCTATTGGGAATATGCTGAATAATTACAAAACATGATTTGGCATCCGTGTTCTATTATTAAAACTGATTACTACATACCAACAAGCACTTCATGCTAAAACACACCCAAAATCTCTTAGACATCATGTCGCGCCTGCGCCACCCGGAACAGGGCTGTGCCTGGGATCTCAAACAGGATTTCACCAGCTTGATTCCTTACCTGATTGAAGAAGCCTACGAAGTCGTCGATGCGATTGAACGCAATGACCTGGATGATTTGCGCTCGGAATTAGGTGACCTGCTGTTGCAGGTGGTATTCCATTCGCAGATTGCAGAGGAACAAGGGCTGTTCAACTTTGAGCAGGTTGCAGCGGGCATTTGCGACAAACTGATCCGCCGCCATCCGCATGTTTTTGCCGATGCCGTTTTCAACACCGATGAAGAACGCCATCAAGCCTGGGAACAGGCAAAAGCCGCCGAACGCCGGGAAAAAAACAAAACACCGGAAAAGGAAAGCGTGTTATCAGGCGTAGCCCGCAATCTTCCTGCATTGATTGAATGTGAAAAAATACAGGACCGCGCCGCAAATCACGGCTTTGATTGGCCTGATGCGCTGCCGGTTTTCGATAAAGTAATGGAGGAACTGGAGGAGGTTAAAGAAGCCTGGCAATCCGGGGATCAGGCGCACATTCAGGAAGAAATCGGCGATTTATTGCTGGTTGCGGTTAATTTGGCCCGTCATCTGAACGTCAATGCCGAGGTCGCGCTCAAGGAAAGCACAAAGAAATTCTCCAGACGCTTTCAACACATCGAACAGCAGATTGAAGCATCCGGCCTGAACCTGAAAGACTGCGATCTGGCCGAACTGGATGCTTTATGGGACCAGGCAAAACTGGCTTTAAACAAAAAATAGCTCATGCAAAAGGGGCGCCCAGCGGGTCGCCCCTGATATATACGCATCACAGATCAAAATTCGGCACCTTTGCTCCCTCTCCTGCTGGAGAGGGTTGGGGTGAGGAGATTCAAA
>JBAQYH010000702.1:0-9179 GCA_049299935.1 Methylobacter sp.
AAGCGGTGCGGCAGGCTCCCGATGAGCCGGGCAAACAGAATATATAGGTCGCATTGGCGACGCCGGCAACCGCTCTGGACTGGATGGTTGAGGTTTTAATATCCTGATAGGACAGCATCCTGAAGATTTCGCCGAAACCGTCCAGCAGCTTGTCCAGCAACGGAGTAACCGCCTCAGGCGTGCCGTCCCTGCCGGTTACGCCGGTGCCGCCGGTGCTGATCACGACGTTGACGTCATCCGAGGCGATCCAGTTTGAAACAGCCGCCCTGATTTGATAAATGTCGTCAGGCACTATTTTCTTTTCGATAACCCGATGCCCGGCATCGGTTGCGCGTTCTGCCAGTGTTTTGCCGGAGACGTCGTCGGCATCGGTGCGGCTGTCGGAAACGACCAGGATCGCAATGTTAAGGGGGATGAAGTTTCTGTCTGGAGTCATGTTTTTAATAAAGGCGAAAGGCGAAAGGCGAAAGGCGAAGGCGCAAGGTTCGAAAGTATGCGTCTTTCGCCCTTTGCCTTGTGCCTTTCATCTGATTACTTTAACACAACAAAGAACCCTTCCTGTCCTCGTTGAATGTTAATCAGCAATGCGCGGTTCGGATCAACCACCTGCTTTAGCTCCTCAAGATTGCGAACGCGATAGCGGTTTGCCGATACGATCACATCGCCGGGACGCAAGCCTGTACGCCAGGCATTGGACGTCGTATCGATTTTCTCAATTAAAACGCCTTCAACCTGATTTTTTAGCGGCGCGCTTAACAGCGTGCCCTGCAAGGTGCGGTGCAGTTTTTCCCCTGCCAGCTGCGGCAACTCCTGCTTGCCGATCGTAGCGACAACCTGTTTTTTCTCGTTGCCGCGAAAATACTCCAGCTCAACATTATCGCCAATTTGCATCAGGCCGACGATATTGCGTATGTCATGGCTGTTTTTAATCGGACGTCCGTTGGCTGCAATAATAATGTCGCCCGGCTCAAGGCCCGCTTTTGCCGCGGGTGAGTTGCTTTCAATCCGGCTGATGGCGGCACCCTGTTTGTTTTTTAAATTAAACGCATTGACCAGCTCGGGCGTCAAATCCTGGGTGGTGACGCCCAGCAAGCCGCGCCGAACCTCGCCGTGCTTGACCAGCGACTCCTTGATAGTCATGATCATGTTGGCTGGAATCGCAAAGCCGATGCCGACGTTGCCGCCGTTGGGGGCGAGGATTGCGGTATTCATGCCGACCAGTTCGCCGCGCAGGTTAACCAGCGCGCCGCCTGAATTGCCGGGGTTGATCGAGGCGTCGGTCTGGATAAAATCTTCGTAGCCTTCTATGCCCAGGCCGGAGCGGCCCAAGGCGCTGACGATGCCGGAGGTTACGGTCTGTCCCAGGCCGAACGGGTTGCCGATCGCGACAACAAAATCGCCGACTCTCAGTTGGCTGGAATCGGCAATAGGCAGCATGGTTAAGTTCTCGGCAGGAATCTGGATGATAGCGACGTCCGCTTCAGGGTCGGTGCCGATTAATTTAGCGGAAAGCTGGCGGCCGTCATTCAAAGTCACCATGATTTGATCGGCTTTATCAATGACATGGTTATTGGTCAAAACCAAGCCTTGACGGCTGTCGATAATGACGCCGGACCCTAAGCTGTTTTTTTGCTGTTGCCGCATCTGGTTGGGGACATTAAAAAACTGGCGAAAAACCGGGTCCTGCATCAATGGGTTTTCATTGACCGTAATATTGGTCGAGGTTGAAATGTTGACTACCGCCGGCATGCTGCGTTCAAGCATGGGAGCCAGGGACGGCAGTGCCTGTCCCTCGGCGTAGGGCGGCAAGCCCGCCTGCGCAGCCGCGCTTATGCAAAAGTAAACGGGTAAAATAGTTATAAGTAACAGCTGTTTTACTGATTTGGTATTCATTGTGGTTTTCCGGTGTTTATGAAACATGCGCACCCTATAATATATGTGTAAAAATGTTTAATACAAGGTGTGATAAAGTAGATTTTTTAGACAATCAATACTGTCATTTAACTGTTATCTTGCTTAAAATATTTTAATGGCCGTAGACGTCAATTCTGAAGATGGACTGATTATTCGCAAGTTAATCCCGCTCGCAACATTGCCGGGCGCTCAGTTCAACGCGTTATGCGCCGGGATGACTGTCGAGGAAACACAAGACGGTTTTTTGTTTAAAAAAGGCGATGTAACCCCCCAGCTTGTTTATCTGGTAAGTGGTGAGGTTACTCTTCAAGCGGCTGGACTGGTTGTTGACGTTATTGCTGCGAACAGCGATTCCGCCAAGTTTGCGTTGGCGCACCAGATCCCAAGAAAAATCGATGCAGTCGCGAACGGAAGGGTTCGTTTTTTGCGGCTGGATACCGATATTGTTAAGAATTCACCCCCCCTTGCTAAAAAAGAGGACAGTAGCTACATGGTCATTGACGAGACTGAAGGCGATCCAGATGACTGGATGACGGCATTATTGAGGTCGCCTATTTTTCAACGTCTCCCCCCTGCCAATTTGCAAAAAATCTTAATGGGTTTGGAGGTCGTTCATTTCAAAAAGGGCGAGACCATACTCGAGCAAGGCGGTATAGGGGATTATTATTATCTGATTAAGAATGGGCAATGCCAGTTAACGCGCAAACCATCGCCCAATGCAAAAGAGATTAAATTAGCCCAGCTAGGCAACGGCGATACCTTTGGCGAGGACTCGCTGCTTTCCGGCGCGCCCAGAAACGTAACCATTACGGCGCTGACGGATATTTCTTTATTACGCCTGGATAAAAAACAATTTATCTCCTTAATAAAAGAGCCCTCGTTAAAGTTTGTCGATTATGCGGGGATGCAGGAAGCGGTAGCAAAGGGAGCGGTTTTGCTGGACGTCCGTTCGCAGGATGACTACGAAAAACACCATCTTGACGGCAGTATCAATGCGCCTTTTTTCACGTTAAGGATGCAGCTTAAAACATTAAGCCATGAGAAGCCTGTCGTTGTTGTCTGTCAGGATGGCAAAACCAGTGAGGCCGCTGCATTTTTATTGCTCAGGAATAAGATCGAGGCAATGATTTTGAGGGGTGGGATGGATATTCTTGCGCCCGCCGCGCCCGCTCCCGGTAAGCTTGCGGCATGCGCACCATCCCCGGCGATAACGCCGGATGTCGCGCCTGAACTTGAGGCGCCTCTCGTCACAGATCGGCGGCATGAAAGCGAGCGGGTTGACCATTCGGTAGCTGCCCCTGTTCCTGCGCCCGTGCAGCAGTCGGCAAGCGTCTCTACCGGTGTCTTGGAAGACCAAATAAGAACGCTTAGATTGGAAAATGAAGCGCTTAAAAATACCAATCAGCAACTCAATGATAAGTGCATGAAACTGGAATTCGACAAGCAGCATGCTGAAAAGCAATGCCGGATACTGCACAAGCAGATGGAGAAGTTAACCCAGGTGCTGGATAAGCTAAAAGGAGGGTGAGGACTGTTTTGCTTGAAGAATATAAGAGCGGCAGTCTAACCCGACAGTCAACGACGTAGATGTCGGGTTATGATGCGCTGGGCCTGCACTCAGAGAGCATGAGCCGGAAAGAAGCTTTTTAAAGCCAAATAATTATTTGATTTTAGCTTCTTTGTAAATAACGTGTTTGCGAACCACGGGATCAAATTTTTTGATCTCCATTTTTTCGGGCATAGTCCGCTTGTTTTTGGTTGTTGTGTAAAAGTGTCCGGTTCCTTCGGTCGAAATCAATTTAATTTTATCGCGCATTTTTTTATCCTCTTAAGAGATGTCGCCGGCTTTACGCAAATCGGCAAGAACGGCGTCGATGCCTCTCTTGTCGATGATACGCATGCCTTTGGTGGAAATTCTGAGGCGAACCCAGCGGTTTTCGCTCTCTACCCAGAATCTGTGGTGTTGCAGATTCGGACAAAAGCGCCTTTTAGTTTTGTTGTTAGCGTGTGAAACGTTGTTACCTGTAACCGGGCGTTTGCCTGTTACTTGACATACTCTGGACATGATTAACCCCTAATGCGTGCCTAAATTCAAAAGTTAGCCGAGCTTTATACCAAAAAATCTTTTCAAGGTAAATAACAATCTATAAAATAAGGCGAAAGGCTAAGGGTAAAAGGCAAAAGGCGCAATGGGATTTTAACCTTTCGCCCTTTGCCTTTCGCCTTTTGTCTACCGTAATCATCAGGAAAAAATAATGCCCATTAAGCTCGGCATGGTCATGGACTCCATCGGCCATATCAACATAAAGAAAGACACCAGTTTTGCGATGCTGCTTGAAGCCCAGGCCAGAGGCTGGGAACTGCATTATATGGAACTCAATGACTTGTTCCTCCGAAACGGCAGGGCTTATGCCAGAACGCGGACGATCAAGGTCCAGCGGGATGAAAAAAGCTGGTACGAGTTTACGGTGGAGCAGGATATTCCGCTGGATCAGCTGGACGTGATCATGATGCGCAAGGATCCGCCTTTCGACCAGGAATACATTTATGCGACCTATCTGCTGGAACGTGCTGAAAGCATGGGCGTTTATGTGATCAACAAGCCTCAGTCGTTGCGGGATGCCAATGAAAAGCTTTTTACCGCGTGGTTTCCGCAGTGCTGCGCAGAAACCCTGGTGGCCAGGGAGCCTCACAGAATCAGGGATTTTTTGCTGGAGCAGGGCGAAATCATTTTAAAACCGCTGGACGGCATGGGCGGCACCTCTATTTTCCATTTGCGCCAGGGCGACCCCAATCTCAGCGTGATTCTGGAAACCATGACCCAGTACAACAGCCGCTATGTAATGGCGCAAAAATACCTGCCGCAAATTGTCGACGGCGATAAGCGCATCTTGCTGGTTAACGGCGAGGTCATCCCTTACGCCCTGGCGCGCATCCCGGCACAAGGCGAAACCCGCGGCAACCTGGCGGCCGGCGGGCGCGCCGAAGGCCGACCATTAACCGAACGGGATCGCTGGATCGCCGAACAGGTGGGGCCTACATTACGGGACAAAGGCCTGGTTTTTGTCGGCATTGATGTGATTGGCGATACGCTGACCGAGATTAATGTTACCAGCCCCACTTGCGTTCAGGAATTGGACCGCCAGTTCGGACTGAATATTTGCGGCCAACTGATGGATCATATTGAAACTGCGCTGCTCCCGGCAGGTTCGCGGCATACACTCCATCCATAGCGATAATGAGAACACATCAGGTAATATTTGAGCCGCCTGCGCCGCTGTCCAATAATGATACATTATTGATCACCTTATTTTTAGCGGCCGTCATTCATGTCGTGATCGGGTTGGGAGTTAATTTCACCGCGCCGCAGCCGGAGAACATAAGCCGGTCTATTGATATTACCCTGGTCAACATGCCGACCAAAAAAGCGCCTGAAAAGGCGCAGTTTCTGGCCCAGGAAAACCAGATCGGCGCGGGCGAGCAAAACAAGAAGCCGGAGCCGCCTCCGCAACAACTGCCCAGCCAAGGCAATAGCCAAGCCAAGCAGGTAAAAAAGAGCGCGCCCGCACCGAGCGAGCCCAAAGCGGCGAAAAAACTGATTACCCAGAAAAAGGCGGAAAAAAAGATCGTTACCGCAACCAAGCCGGATAAGGGCGAGCATGCTGAAAAGCACCCGCAGTTGTCCGCAGAAATGCTACAGCAGCAAATTGCGCAAATGGGTACCGAAATCAGGCTTAACCAGCAAACTGCCGAGCAAACCAAGATAAAATTTGTCGATTCGGTAAGCGCCCATAAATACGTCGCCGCCCAATACATGAAGGATTGGGAAGACAAAGTGGAGCGTACCGGCAATCTTAACTACCCGGAAGTGGCGGCCAAGAAAAACTTTTCCGGCACCTTAACCATGGACGTCGGGATTAAGGCGGACGGCAGTATTTACAGCATACGCATCAACCAGTCTTCGGGAAATCCGGCCTTGGATGAGGCGGCTAAAAGAATTGTCCGTATGAGTGCGCCCTTTGCGCCGCTACCCGCAGAGTTGCAGAAAGAGCTTGATGTCCTGGTGATTACGCGGGTTTGGAAATTTTCCGATGAATCAGGCATGACCTCGCGATAAACAGTTGCTTAAGTCGCCATAAACTTTGATACTAAGACCTATGAACCAAGCTACTTACTTAACCAACCAGTTTATTATCGCCATGCCCAATTTGGCGGATCCCAACTTTTTTCATACCGTTGCTTTTTTGTGTCAACACAATGAAGACGGCGCCTTAGGCATCGTCATCAACAGGTCGACGGACATGAAGCTGGGCGAAATTTTCAAGCAGATGGATATAAAAGTCACTTCGCCCTCGGCGGCTGAAACGCCCGTTTTTGCAGGCGGTCCGGTGCAACAGGAACGCGGCTTCGTGGTGCATACTTCCGGCGGGGACTGGCATGCGACCATGGCGGTTTCAGAGACCATTTCCCTGACGACGTCCCGCGATGTGCTTGAAGCCATTGCGGCAGGTGAAGGCCCGGAGCAGTATCTGATCGCGTTAGGTTATGCCGGTTGGGGTGCAGGGCAATTGGAAAAAGAAATCATGGATAATTCATGGCTGAATACGCCTTGCGGCAAGCAGGTTCTGTTTGATACGCCGGTTAATTTACGCTGGAGTGCGGCAGCCGACCAGATCGGCATTGATATTAATCAGTTGACCGCACCCGCAGGACACGGCTGATTCCAGGCCGGATCCGGTTGAACACAAACCAGACGCCGCACCGGCTTCCGGCATACACACCATCCCTGGCAATCGCCGCACTTGTTCCAGACAAGTCTGCGGCATACACACCATCCATGGCGATATAAATTATGCAAGACCCCTTACTGGCCAAAAGCAACACCGATACCTATTTAGGTTTTGATTTCGGCACTAAAAAGATAGGCACGGCCGTCGGCCAAACGACCACAGCCACCGCAAGTCCGCTGCAAACCATACGCTCGATCAATCAAAATCCCAACTGGGACATAATCGGCAAACTGATACAGGAATGGCGCCCAGCCGGTTTGGTGGTCGGCATATCAAAACAGGCCGACGGCTCGGATAACCCGGTAACGCCGCGCATGTTAAAATTTTGCAGGCAGCTGGAAGGGCGTTATCAACTGCCGGTTTTTCAGCAGGACGAAACCCTGTCGACATTCGAAGCCAAACAAATGTTGTTTGATGAAGTCAGCGTCAGCGCAAGCAAGCTCTGGGAGGTGCAGGACCAACTGGCCGCCCAGCTTATCCTGCAAACCTGGCTGAACGAACGCACCACGAGCCATAGTTAGAAAAATATGACTGTATGGACGCATGAGAGAGCAATGCAGGAGCAATTGCCGAGTTCCATTATGAAGTCAGCATCGCTGAGAGTTACCTAAACAGGACAATGTAAGTGTTAAAAATCTCCGAATTATTAAATAACCTGGAAACCGAGTTAAAACGCATTATCGACGAGAGAAAGCTGGTTAACCCATTGATGATCGGCATTCGTACCGGCGGCGTGTGGATAGCCGAGCAAATGCACCGGCGGTTGAACATCGGCGAACCGTTGGGACTGGTGGATATTTCATTTTACCGGGACGATTTTTCGCAAATCGGCGTCAATCCCAACGTAAAGCCCAGCGAATTGCCTGCCCAGATTGAAGGCCGCGACATTATCCTGATCGATGACGTTTTTTATACCGGCAGAACGACACGCGCCGCAATGAATGAAATCTTCGATTACGGCAGGCCGAACCAAATCGTCCTGGCGGTGTTGATAGAGCGCGACGGACGGCAAATCCCGCTTAATCCCGATTGCGTCGGCGCCAGGATTAAATTAACCGCAGGTCAGCGGATTAAACTGACCGGGCCTGAACCCCTGGACATTCATCTGGAAACTATTGAGGCGGCGGCATAAGCAATGACTGATAACCTGCAATTAAATGCGGAAGGCAAGCTGAAACACTTTCTGACCATCGAAGGCCTAAGCAAGGGCCTGTTGACGGAAATTCTCGATACCGCCGAGTCTTTCGCCGGCGTGTCCGAGCACCAGGTTAAAAAAGTGCCTTTGTTGCGCGGCAAGACCATCGTCAACCTGTTTTTCGAAAACAGCACCCGCACCCGGACGACCTTCGAGCTGGCGGCCACGCGCCTGTCCGCCGACGTAATCAACATGAATATCGCGACTTCGGCCACGTCAAAAGGCGAAAGCCTGCTCGACACCATACGCAACCTGGAAGCCATGTTTGTCGATATGTTCGTGGTGCGGCATGCGCTTAGCGGTGCGGCGCATTTTATCGCCCAACAGACCGCGCCGCATATCAGCGTCATCAATGCCGGAGACGGACAGCACGCCCATCCGACCCAGGCGATGCTGGACATGTTTACGATACGGCAGATTAAGCCGGATTTCTCCAATCTGAGAGTCGCCATTATCGGCGACATACTGCATTCCAGGGTGGCGCGCTCGGAAATCCAGGCCTTAAATACCCTGGGCGCGGCCGAAGTCAGGGTGATTGCGCCGAAAACCCTGTTGCCTGCGCATGTGGAAAGCTTGGGCGTGACGGTGTCGCATAATTTGACTGAAGGGCTTAAAGATATTGATGTGGTCATGATGTTGCGTTTGCAGAAAGAACGCATGACCTCTGCGCTGTTGCCCAGCGAGAGCGAATATTTCAAATGTTTCGGGCTGACCGAAGAGAAACTGAAAATCGCCAAACCCGATGCGATCGTCATGCACCCAGGACCTATCAACCGGGGCGTCGAAATCGATTCCAAAGTCGCGGACGGCCCGCAGTCGGTAATACTCAAACAAGTCAGCAACGGCGTCGCCGTGCGCATGGCGGTCATGGCGATGGCGATGCAAGCCGCACCTGCTCCCGGCAGGTTTAGCGGCATACACACCATCCCTGGCGATCGCCACGCCGGTTCCCTACCGGCTAGTGACATACACACCATCCCTGGCGATAAATCGGGAGCGGCGCAATGAACCGGATACGCATAGACCACGGCAGAATTATCGATCCGGCCAACGACATCGATCGCGTCGGTTCCGTTTATATCGAGGACGGCAAGATCGTTTCGGTGACTGACGAGCCGGTTGGTTTCAAGCCGGATACCGTCATCAATGCCGAAAATCAAATCGTCTGCCCAGGTTTTATCGATTTAAGCACCCGCTTGCGCGACATGGGCCACAGCCGCAAAGCGACATTTAAAAGTGAAGTGATCGCCGCAGCTGCTGCCGGGATCACCACCCTGTGC
>JBAQYH010000703.1:0-2357 GCA_049299935.1 Methylobacter sp.
GATGGAAATTGCCCGAAGAATGCAGGTAATGCGCCGGTACGATTTGCAACATCAATTTGCCGACTGTTATCGCCAAACCCTCGTCAGGGATGCCGATAAAGGTCTCGTTGGTGCCGCCGAAATGGGGGACAAAGGTTGTCCACAAACGGCTGAGGAAACATTTGAGCTCCGGATTAAAATCCAGCCACAAAGACAGCGATGAAATAATGTCCGGGTCCTGGTGAGACGCAAACAACGCCCCTATGTCTGCCGGATCGTACGCTTCGCAGATAGCCGAGAACACCGTTGAAAAAATTTCCGAACCGCCGGGATCGGTCAACAATGCCGTTGTGCCGTCGGTAATCAGGTATTCGTTGGTGTCGATCAGGTAATTAGGACGGTCAGGATCGCGCGCTACCGCAATCCATCGATGCTGCCCGGATTGATAAATAGTCGTTGCTTTTTTCATAACAGTACCTCTGTCAGCCGTAATTCAAGTTTTTTAACGCGCATAAAAATATTATCGGTAACGTCCGCTACAATCAGCGCAACCTGTTGCAACACCTTAGCCAGGGAGCGGCCGTGAGCGGCCTCAATACCGGCCGAACGCGCAATCACCAAGCCGGTGGCGCATTGCTTTTCGATGCGCTTCATCATCACCTGCAACTCGCGCGCCAGGTTCGCGATAAATCGCTCTATTGCATCTACATCCGCCCGGCTATGCGCACATGCCGGAGCGATACGGGTCTGCGCCAAGCCGCCATAAGCCCCGGCCTTGATCAGCAAATCCAGGTTGCGCACTCTATGACGCTTACTTGCGGTTGCCGCTACCTGTTGGTAGATCACCCCCGATAGCCCTTGCATAGCAGTCGCCATCTTCTCGCTAAACATACGCAGTTCACGCGCTACCACACTGAATCCCACTGCATTAATGCCCGCTTGACTGGCGACCAATATCGCATTGGTCGCGGTCAGGCTGATATTTTCAGCCGCATACACAATGCTCTTTATGTCCTGGTTGATTTCCGCGATAGCTTTTAATTCATTCATATGCTCACTTAATATTTAATTTAAAATCGTCGCAACCAGCCGGTTCCCCATGCCGGACCGGGTATTTACCCCATCCGAATACGTTTTGCACGGAAAGCCGTCATCCAAAAGGCGAATGGCTAAATCGATAAAACTTACTGATTTATTTCGTGTCTTTCGAGCTTTTCGTGGACCAACTACGGTTTTTAGATTCATCACCCTATCCACTGACTTCCACCCGGTTACGGCCGTTCGCCTTGCCGCGATACATGACCGCATCCGCGCGCGAAAACAAATCCTCATAACACTCATGGCTGCCCAGGGCGGCAACCCCCATACTCACCGTTACCGGGATGCTGCAAGGCAACAGGGATTCAATCCTGCGTCGCAGCACCTCGCCCATGTTTGAAGCTTGCACCAACGGCACATTGGGCAGGATCGCGACAAATTCTTCGCCGCCCATGCGCGCCAACACTTCATCCCTGCTGAAAAAGCGCTGCATGGCCCCGGCGATCAATTCCAGCACCTGATCGCCGGTCTTGTGTCCGTGGACGTCGTTGATTTTCTTGAAATGGTCGACATCGATCACCATCAGCGACAAAGGCTGCCTGCGCACTCGCGTATTCTCCACCAGCTCGGGCAGCACCGCGTCCAGATGATGGCGGTTATAAAGGGAAGTCAGCTGATCACGCATGGCCATAGTCTTCATCGCTTCATGCTGGGATTCCAGCCTGCGCATCAGCTTGCGCATGATAATCAGGTTGGTGACGCGGACTTCCAGCTCCTCGGCCACCACCGGTTTGGCAACGAAATCATTGGCCCCGTTGCGCAGGACTTCCACTTTGCGCGCGGTATTGTCGAACGCTGAAACCGCCAGGATAGGCGTCATGGATTTCTTGCCGGGCAAGTCCCGTACCGCCCGGATAACCGAAAACCCGGTCTCCACCCCCGCCAACACGTAATCCGTGATCACCAGATCAAAGCTCTGGTGTTCAAGCCGGACGATGGCTTCTTCCGCGCTGCGGCAATTTTCGACGCTTAACCCCATGTTCTCCAGAATCCGGCTATAAAACATCACCGCGGAACTGCTGTCTTCCACCAGCAGCACCCTGCCGTTAACGCGGCCCTGTCCGCCCGCAGCAAAGTTTTCGACAAACCGCTCCAGTTGCAGCAGGTTGCTCTTGGAAAAACACTCGGTCACTCCCGCTTCCAGCGCCCTATCCACCACCTCCTTGTCATGCGTTGCGGCAAACATCAGGCCGGGTTGATGATGCAGGAGCTTGCGCGCCCGCGCGGAAATAAACATATCGATGCCATTCATGTCGCTCAGCTCGTAGGCAAAACAGACC
>JBAQYH010000704.1:0-4090 GCA_049299935.1 Methylobacter sp.
CAGCAGAAAAACGTTCCGCATAGAATTTCAGCCAGTCTTTTCTGGCGACGCCGGTGTAGAAACAGTCTTGCCAGTGTGGATAGCTCCAGCCGCTGGTGCCGATGGAAATCATAGGTATATCGCCGTCATTCCGGCAGGGAATGATGGAATCCGTACACCTGCACGGGCGGATATTTGCTCCTGCACTATCTGCATTGACCTCCACGGATGGAGGAAATGCCGCAAGATTGAATGGAGCAATCGCGGCCACCACGCAAATGTAGGTTATGCAGGAGGTAGAGCAATGCATGGAGCAATTGCCGAGAGCACAGGGATGTGAACAGCCGATCAAAAAGTAGTTTCATGCGGTTCAAATAGGGTTAGCGAGACCTGATATTGCCATCCATGGCATCTGGATCCCGGCATTCCCTGCCGGGATGACGAGCTGCGTAGATGCTTATGCGCTTACAGTCGGGCGGCGCTTTAATCTTTCGCCCTGCGCCTTTAGCCTTTAATACAAATCACCGGCTCCAGCCTGGCGACTTTTCGGGCTAATCCGGCCCGGTCGGCAATATCGACTACCGCGCTGACGTCCTTATAAGCCGAAGGCGCTTCTTCGGCGACACCGCGCATCGACGGGCTGCGGATAATAATGCCTCGCGCGGCCAACTCATCGACCAGCGTTCTGCCTTGCCATAGCTTGCCGGCTTGTGTCCGGCTCATCGCCCGCCCAGCGCCATGACAGGCCGAACTGAACGAGCGCTGTTCGCTCTCTTGGGTGCCGCACAGTACATAAGAGCCGGTACCCATCGAGCCGCCGATCAGTACCGGCTGGCCGGTCTTTTTAAATACGTCCGGCAAATCGGGATGGCCGGGGCCGAAAGCGCGGGTTGCGCCTTTGCGATGCACGTACAGGGCCTTTTTTTTGCCGTCAATCGTGTGCTGCTCCAGCTTGCAGGTGTTATGCGAGACATCGTACAGCAGGCCGAGATGGATGCCGGGGAATACCGTTGCGACAGCCTGCCGGGTCAGGTGGGTGATAATCTGGCGATTGGCTAAGGCGCAGTTGATGCCCGCCCGCATCGCGCCCAGATAGTGCTTACCTAACGGTGAATTTAGCGGCGCGCAGGCCAGCTCGCGGTCCGGCAACACAATTTGGTATTGGGCCGCGGCCATCGCCATGTCTTTCAGGAATTCGGTACCGATCTGGTGGCCCAGGCCTCGGGAGCCGCAATGAATGGTGATCACCACATCATCGACCCTCAAGCCGAAAATCTTGGCGACATCCTGATCAAAAATCTCCGTGACCCGCTGCACTTCCAAGTAATGATTGCCGGAACCCAGGGTGCCCATTTCATCTTTTTGCCGTTCCCTGGCTTTGGGGGAAACGTAGTGCGGCTCGGCACCGGCCATGCAGCCGTGTTCCTCAATCCGCTCCAGATCCTGCGCTTCGCCATAGCCTTGTTCGAGCGCCCATTTTGCGCCGCCGGTCAGCATGCCGTGCATGCGGTCATGATTCAAATGGATACGGCCCCGGCTGCCGAGACCGGCGGGAACCGTGCGGTATAACGCATCGGCCAGCGCCTGTTTATGCGGCTGCAGCTCGGCGATGTTAAGGCCGGTATGCAAGGTGCGGACGCCGCAGGAAATGTCGAAACCGACGCCGCCTGCCGACACCACCCCGCCTTGATCGGGATCGAAAGCGGCGACGCCGCCGATCGGAAAGCCGTAGCCCCAGTGTGCGTCGGGCATCGCATAGGCGGCCTCGACAATGCCCGGCAAGGCCGCGACATTGCTGAGCTGCTCGTAAACTTTTTGGTCCATATCCTGCAACAATTGCGCGTCGGCATAGATAATCGCCGGAACGCGCATGTTCCCGTAAGGCTTGATTTCCCAGCAGGTTTCGTCGCGTTGTATAAATTGACGGGTATCCATTGATTCTCTCCTTCTAATTTAAAAAACGGCAATTGGTCCACGAAAAGCACGAAAAGCACGAAAATTCCAAGCGGGGGAGGGTTTGCAACCAATGCCGGATTTATTTCGCATGAGAAATAAATCGCTGGAGTGCAAGCTTTGCTTGCGTTGGCAGGCGGAGCCTGCACTCCAAATACGGCATCGGGCTTGTAACTCTTATGCGCCAGTTTTAAAGCGTACGGCTTAAGCATCAATTTTTTTTCGTGCTTTTCGTGTTTTTCGTGTTTTTCGTGGACAAACTTTTAAACCTAAACATCAACCACACATTGAGCAACCCACGCGTTATCGGCTTGCTGATAGACATGCAGCTCGGTAAACGTAGCGCCCTTGATTTCCACGGCGGGCTGGTGTTTTTGCCGGTCAACGGCTTCACCATAAGCTGACGCCGATAACTTGCCGTTAGCAATAACGACCTCATAGCGGTTGAACAGTAAACCGTTTGCCGCCATTTCATAAACCAACTCATTGATCCAGCTGACGAACAGCAGTTCCGTGTCGGGCGCTTCGCAATGGATGGAGACGATTTTCGAGGCCGAAACTAAGTCAAGATCGGTCACCACTGCGGTCATCGCCACTGCGGCTTGTTCGAACGCCTGCCCAAGCGTGGCCGCAATGCCGCGTATGCCGATGTCCGCCTCATGTTCGAAATGTTCCCAGTGGGGTATTATCGGATTGCTGTTCAATGGACGGCCTCGTTTTTATTGGCGTAAAAGGAAGGTAATTAAAAGTTCTAGGAATTCATAGCAACATTATGCAGCCGGGCAGGGCGCAACATTGCCTGCGTAACTGAGAATATACTATCAATGAGCCGTGCTGAATACGTATTTCAACCTATTGAAATTAAATGAAATAAATTTATGATGCTGATAGCTTTCCTGGTTGGCAAGAAACCTCAGCCGGCACCGTCATATCGGCAGTCACGGAAGCTTTGCGCCTGAGTCGATCGGCTGGGCAACCGACCCAACTCTGGATAACAGATTTTTGTTATTAGGCTGAAACCGTTTTTGCTAATCAAGCAGCTTGTTGCCCGGCAACCCGTAATCGGCAAATTAACATAACCTCTCATTGGACTTCATCGTCAATGTGAACATCGTCAAAAGAGGAGAACGCCATGAGAAGAATCTATTTTTTAGCGCCCAATATAGCAATCACCCATAAAATCGTCGACGAGCTGCGGTCCGAAGGCATAGAAGAGAATCATATCCATATCCTGGCGAAAAGGGACACGCCGCTTGAAGGTCTTCCCGAGGCGGGGGTAAGCATAAAAACGGATTTTCTTCCCGCAATTGAGCGGGGCGTTGCATTAGGCGGCAGCACCGGATTATTGGCCGGTTTAGTCGGCTTGCGCTTTGCCGGGTTTGCCATTGCGGGCGGCCCGCTGTTGGGGATCATCATTGCCGGTGCAACCATCGGGTCATTGATGGGCGGTTTAGCGGGAATGAATTCGGGTAATTCAAGGTTAAAACAGTTTGAAGAAGCCATCGAACAGGGCGAACTGCTGGTGCTGGTCGATGTTCCGCGGGAGCGGATAGAGGCCATCAGGAAATTAGTAACAAGACATCATCCCGAGGCAGAGTTTGAAGGCATCGAACCGATTCTCCCGCCATCCTATTAACCTGGAAAATGCAGTTGAGCCACGGATGAGCACGGATTTGCACAGACGAGCAGCGCGTGACATGACACCGTTTTAGAGTAGCGCCAACCTTGATTGGCACAGTGTTTTATCAGTGTAAATCTGCGGCTAACTAAGTTTTTTCAGGATTAATAATGGAAGCCATTACCGCTCCACGGCCTGAATATTTTTTGTAAGGTTTCTTGTTCTCCTAACGACTTACGGTAATATCGTAGACCGGCAAAGGAGAATCATCATGATCGTAAGCGTCTTATTCATCGCTGTCTGCGCCAACGGGGCCAATGATAATCGGCAGCGGTACGGCGAATTACCGTGTGGCATTGAGTTGGGCAACGGCCGCAACCTTGGGCGGTTTGATAATGGATAATGCCCCTTCACTGAATGACCGCGACGGATGTGAGTAGGGCGTGCCGTGCGCGCCTTAGCAATGAGCATGAAATAACGTAAGCTGGTTTTATTTTTAAACCATGAAGGATAGAAGTTGGTCATTGCTTAAGCCTGTCC
>JBAQYH010000705.1:0-13485 GCA_049299935.1 Methylobacter sp.
CAACCGGTCTTTTATCATGGGTAAAGCAATCTTCAATCAACCCTTCTTGATGTTCATAAAATCTTCTCTGGATGTCGTTTGTGACACCCGTGTAATAGCTGCCGTCAGAACATTTTAGAATGTAAACATAGTAGCTGTTGTTCATCATTGGTTAAAGCGGTGCATGGTTCGACTGGCTCACCATGACAACTGGGGGCACCATGACAACTGGACACATCATGACAGATGGGGGCACCATGACACTCTCTTTTGTCACCCTGATAAATAACTTTGTCATCCTGAGCTTGTCGAAGGGTGACTGGCATCGTCATGGTTCGACAAGCTCACCATGACAATACAAGGTCTCCGTTTATCCAAGAATCTCCGTAATGTTTGTACAAATATAATCCAATTCTTCATCCGACAAAGATGGATAAATCGGCAAGCTTACGCAGCCTTTCCAAATTCGTTCGGCATTTGGGTAATCTTCCGGACGCAACCCATAGCGTTCACGGTAATAGGTCATTCGATGCAGGGGTTTATAATGGACGGATGTTCCGATTCCCCGCCCCGCCATCAATTCGATAAATTGATTTCTGGAGACAGGTGAATCTTCCTTCAAAATGATGTGAAAGATATGCCAGGCGTGATCAGTCATCGGAACATGAACAAGAGGCAAATCGATGCAATCAAGGCCTCCTAATCTCTCAAAATAAAAACGCGCGCATCGTTCACGCTCTTTCCTCAAAAATTCAGCCCTCTCCAATTGGGCAAGTCCAACAGCAGCGGCGATATCGGGCATATTGTATTTGAATCCGGGAGCCACAACATCATATTCCCAGGACACTTTATTTGATGTATAACGATCCCACGCATCCCGATTGATTCCATGTAATCGCATGATCTTCACCCGGTGGGCAATCCGTTCGTCATGGGTCGTCAGCATCCCGCCTTCACCAGTTGTAATGGTCTTGTTGGCGTAAAAGCTGAAACAGGCAACATCGCCAATTTCACCAACCATGCGGCCATTAGACTTTGCCGGAAAAGCGTGGGCAGCATCCTCAACCACGCGAACACCTCTTTCCTTGCAAAGATCGAACAGCCCGGATCCGTTGGATGAAGAAATCGACACCGCCTGCCCGCCATAGTGCACCGGCATAAAAGCTTTTACACACTGATGCTTGCTCAACGCCTGGGTCAGTATCTTATCATTGACGAGACATGAACCATATTCAACATCAAGGAAGATGGGATCTGCACCCAGGTATCTTATAACCTCGGCTGTTGCCGTGAATGTCATGGTGGGGACAAGAATTTTATCCCCCGGCCCAACCCCCAGGGCTTCCAAGGCCAGATGGAGGGCAGCCGTGCAGGAATTGACGGCAAACACAAAAGGCACCTTAATCAAGGCGGCGAATTCCTTTTCAAACCGATGCGCTTTATCCGCGGTTGTTAACCAGCCGCTCTCCAGGACCTCGCGAATATATGCCAACTCATTACCATCGCAGACAACTTTAGCAAATGGAATTTGCTTCATAAATAAAGACTTCCTTATTGATGAACTTGCAAAAAACTCAAGGCTGGCTCAACCCAGCTCTTCGACAAGCAATGTCATGGTGAGCCTGTCGAACCATGGACCCTTCGACAAGCTCAGGGTGACAAGAGGAGTGTCATGGTGAGCTGGTCGAAGCATCAGGCCGCCAACAGATTGTCATGATGTGCTCAGCCTGCCCTGAGTTTACCGAAGGGTCGAACCATGTCCCATTCTAATCACTTGAATACCTCTTGGGAAAAAATACCAACATAATCGTTTTAAAAATCAAAATAATATCTCCCCAAAACGTCCTCGATTTCACATATTCTTCATACAAATCAAGCTTATGCGGTAATATCTGATCACGGTAACAGGCCACCGGATCATCCGCCTGCGCCAGCAATTCTTCCTCATTTCGATAATAAATGGAGGCAGGATCGGTAATCCCCGGTTTGACCGTCAGCACCTTTGCCCACCGTTCCGGATAAGCGTCCACCCATTTGCGCACTTCCGGGCGTGGACCGACAAACGACATATCACCTTTAAACACGTTCCACAACTGGGGTAGTTCATCCAGCTTGGTTTTTCGAAGAAAAGCACCAATTTTTGTAATACGCGAAGTATCACCCGCATCGAATGTGCCGGACGCAGCCTCCCGTATCATACGCATCGTCCTGAATTTATTAAGCAAATAACAAGAACCATTGACACCGACACGCGCCTGCCTGAATAAAACCGGACGGCTGTCAAAAATTATGATGGACGCCGCAATCAATATGAAAAACGGCGATAATAAAACAAGAGAAACTAAAGAAACTGTAAAATCAAATATGCGTTTTAAGTCCATCAAATTCAGAAATCATAAACATAGCGATGCATCCGACGACCTTCAGGGGTCAAATAAACACTGTCGATACGCCAATGTAAACTCTGATAAAATTGATTAACCTTTTCATTGCCTTCCGCATCCGTAGTCAGGTAACAGCCAGTGGCACCCCGGCGCTGAATTTCCTTCAACCAATGCTCGACTAATTTTTTGCCGACACCCACGCTCTGCACATTCGGATCAACAGCAACAGAGCTAAGAAGCGCCCGTTGCACACCGGCGGGAGATTCACCGCGATAAAAAACTGCCCGAAACAAGCGGGGCATGCAAGATGGCCTCTGCACCACTGCCGCAATACTGGCCATACAAAACTTCCACCACCGTCTTTTCAGGAGACGCTTGAAATAACCGCGCGGATCAACAGGTCCAACGATAACACCCAAGATTTGGCCGGCGGACGATAAAGCAACGAAACCAACGCCTTGAGAATCTACCAAAAAGCTGCCATAAAATTCCCGTAGAAAATGTGGCCCAAGAAATGAAAGAAAAAAATCGGGAAATGCTCTTAGATGGATTTCAACAACGGTATTGATATGAGAAGATGATAAAGAAGTGATTTCAATGATCAACAACGTTTCCTCTAAAGCTTTACAGCATCAGAAAGTATTGCCAAAAAACGCGCGCTGAGCCTGTCGCGATCGTAATTGGCAAACACATAGTCACGCCCCCTGGCACCCATAGCCATCCGTGCCGCTTCCGGAAGGTTTGCCAATTCAACAAGCAAACTTGCCATGGTCTGGCTGTCTTCCGGCGGACCGCACAAGCCGGCGCCGGCAGCCGTCACCAATTCGGGCGTTTCGCCTGCGCCGGCAACGACAATCGGCCTTGCCGAAGCTAAAAAATCAAAAAGCTTATTAGGCAGATTGCCTTTAAAGAATTCACCTTTACGATTGGGTAAAACAAAGGCATCGGCAGCAGAAAGCATGCCTGGTGATTCAGCGCGGGGCATCGGCGGAAGAAATTGAATATTTTCAAGATGATTATCCGATACGCGTTGCTGAAGTTTCGGTTTCTCATCGCCGTCGCCAATGAAAACAAACAGGAACCGTTGATCGTCTTTAAGACTCTTTGCCGCATCTATAATAGTATGAAGAGCGTTGTAAGCGCCATGCGCCCCCATGTACATAACGACGAATTTATTTCCGAAACCATATTGGTTGCGCACGGCCGTCCGTTTCGCATTGTCTATTGAGAGATCGGCAAACAGTGAAAGATCAACGCCATTGGTAATGAGTGACACTTTTTCTTTATCAATACCTTTGGCAATTATCGCATCACACATACTGCGGCCAAGCCCCACAATGTGCGCCGATTTCCTGTAGCAAAACATGGCAAGCCAGTGGGCCAGTTTAATCAGACCTTTATTTTTCACCACACCACATTCCACAGCGGCCTCGGGCCAAAGGTCGGTCACCTCAAAAACAAAGGGTATGCCCCTGACACGTGAAATAAAATACCCCAGCAGGCCAACAGTCAATGGCGTAGAAACCGCATAAATAACATCGGGTTTGCTGATCCTTAAGGCTTCACTGATCGACGAAAAGAAATAGGTCACATAGTAGTAAAATCGTTTGATGAAGCTTCCCCGCATGTTGGCATAGGAATAGACATAATGAATATCAACGCCATCTTCTGATTTGACAATCGTCCCCTTTCCCCCTGTAAATTTCACCCGGGCATTTTTATAATCAACATTACTGGTGATGGCTGTTGCCTGATGTCCCTTGCGCACCGCATATTTGCAGAAATAAAAATGTCTTTCCGAACCTGTATCACTACCAGTTTCAAAAACCTGACACAAATAAAGAATTCTCACGCGTTTGAAGACTCCAGTATGTTTTTGATCTGCAGGGAAATCTCTTCCACCATCTCCTTTGTCAAATGCGGCCCCATGGGAAGACTTAGCACCTCCCTGTGAATCATTTCTGAAACAGGCAAAGAAAGATGGGAGAGTTCCTGATACGCGCCCTGTCTATGTGGCGGCACGGGATAATGTATCAACGTTTGGATGCCGCAATCTGTTAGATATTTTTGTAAACGGTCACGTTCAGGTGTGCGGACAACAAAAAGGTGCCAAACTGGTTCCGCCCATGGTGGGACGTGGGGAAGGATTAAGTAATCCCGCGTACTGAGTTTCTGGAGATATTGATCGGCGATTTGCCTGCGGCGCTCATTCCATTCGTCAAGATACCGCAATTTAACACGCAACAATGCAGCCTGCAGTTCATCCAGGCGCGAATTGAACCCTTTGACATCATGTGCATATTTCACCTGGGATCCATAGTTGCTCAAGCGCCTTACTTTTTCCGCAATGGTTGAATCATTTGTTGTGACAGCACCACCATCGCCAAAGGCGCCGAGATTTTTACCCGGATAGAAACTGAATCCGGCCGCGTCACCTAAGCCGCCTGTTCGCTTGCCCTTGTAGCGCGTCCCATGCGCCTGCGCTGCATCTTCGATAACCTTTAAATTATGGCGCGCTGCAATTTCCAAAATTGGATCCATATCCGCGGGCTGGCCGTAAAGATGCACGGGCATGATTGCTTTGGTTTTTTTTGTTATGGCCGCTTCGATTCTGGCCAGATCGATGTTGTATGTTTTTTCATCCGGTTCCACCGGCACGGGTGTGGCCCCGGCATAGGATACGGCAAGCCAGGTGGCAATAAATGTATTGGACGGCACGATCACTTCATCCCCTGCGCCAATGTCCATTGCCCGCAGAATCAAATGCAGGGCGTCCAATCCATTGCCAACCCCAATACAATGCTGCACATCGCAATAATCGGCAAATTCTTCTTCGAAAGCCTTAACTTCACTGCCGAGAATAAAGCTGCCTGAGGCAATCGTTCTGTCAAAAGCCTGCTCTATGCCACGCAATTGCTTCATCGTAATCTGTTTGATATCCAGAAAAGCAATCGTCGCGGTTTCCGCTTTTTCCTCTATGGCGTAAAACTCCTCCGGATGAATTGCCTTATCGGATAGCGCCAGAAATTGCCGGTCTAAGGTGACGATCTTAGCGCCCACAGCCCTGGCAGATATATCTATAAGATAATCCTCCATATCGGCTTGGGCCATTTTGTTTTCAATATCCACATAAGAAGGCGTCTTGAGAATCCGCATGCGCTTCTCCAGCGCAAGATAATCCTCATAATGCTCGGCGTAATTTCTTTTGAGCACATACCTCAGATTGTGAAGTTGCGATGCGGCGATGCAGGCTATTTCCTCTTTCAGGCAATAAACAAGTATATCAAAATAATATTCGCTGACGCCTTTGCGCTTAGAAACAATGTCTATGATAAAGTTATTGTCAAATAAATACATTACAATGCCTTCATTGCCTCGCTGAAATTAGTGGAAACAATGCCATGTTTCTTCCGGAATGCCAGATTTCTGTTAATATCAGCTTTCCGCAGTTCTTCACGATTTCTTTTGACCATATATTGCTCCGTTGCGGCAAGACCGCGCTGTTGTTTATAATCCAGTTCAGTCATATCCTGCTCTGCTATAGCAACATCAATCATAATCGTATCCTTTTGAATATCTTCCACACCGGGCAATTCTTTGATATACCAGCCATCTTTAAACCTGATTGCTTGCGTTTGCATAATGCACCTCAATTTCTCCTGTAAAGCATTGTCGAGGATCTCTTCGTCATCCTTTGTCTGCGTATATGAATAGTCGGGGGGCAGATTTTCCAGCTTCATCTGCAGCAATGGATCGCTGCCGACTTGAGCCAGCGCCTTTTCCAACGCCAAAATCGTCGGACTTTTTTGTTTTGCACTACCTTGCACTACTCTTTTACCTGCCACGGATAACCGCGATATTCCTTGATATGGTCTTTCCAGGGATATATCTGATTGCCATTTTCATCTCTGATTTCACGGACGCTGCACTTTACTCTGGCAGGGTTTCCCAAAACAAGCATTTCCGCATCAACATTTTTTGTAACCACCGAATGTGCGCCGACAAGCGCGTTCTCGCCAACAACCACACCCGGCATTATGACAGATGAAGTAGAAACAACCGCATACTTTTTGATAGTAACACCTTGAGGGACATAGACAGGCGGATGTGCATCATTAGTCAAAACAACATAAGGATAAATCCAGGCAAAATCTTCAATCAGTGAATGTTGCCCAATGTGCACATTTGAATGCAGCCTGACATAATCGCCAATAGAAACTTCACCCTGAATATCAGAAAGCGTTCCTACGCTAGATTTTATGCCGATACGTGTCTTTTCTCTGATAGTAACCCGATGACCGGATTGAAATCCGGCGCCAATCTCGACGTCCTCATAAATAATGGAATAAGATCTGACAACAGAGTCAGGACCGATATATGTTTTTCTAAAATGGTGTTTCTCTACACAGGCTGCATTCTCATTATAAAAAGCAGCAGTCGGTTCACCAATCGTGCAATAAGGACCAATAACGGTATGGTCTCCAATGTCAACGTTTGGATATATAATTGCTCCGTGGCCTATGACAACACCTTTGCCGATTGTAACATTATCGTATTTAACATAACTCGCTTTCATCGCTGGCACCTCGTCTTATCCCGAATAACTTGTCCGAAAATCAATAAATTGATCGTACTGGCGAATGTAATCGTCTTGATCATACTTCTGCGAGGCCAAAACCAGGCAGATAGCGCCGGATGAAAATTCAAACAATTCTCTCCAGATGCCTGGGACAACCAGCAGGCCGTAGTCCGGCCGGTTCAACGTAACAATCTTTTTATTCTGTCCGTCGTCAAGCAATACATGAAATGATCCGCTGGCTGCGACAATAAGCTGATGAAGCTCTTTATGGGCATGGCCGCCTCTATCTTCCCCGCCGGGAATGTCGTATAAGTAATAAATACGACGAACCTCAAATGGAATATGCGTTTGGCCCTCGACAATCGTAATATTGCCCGCCCGATTGTGAATCTTACTCAAGGGCAGAATAACACAATCATAAACACTATTTTGCATATTCATCCCGATACTTTAAGAATTCATCATAGTCACGGATGTAATCGGATTCTATGTACTTTGTTGAAGTCAAAACAACTGCCAGAGAATTGGTCGAAAAGTTTTCCATCTGTCGCCACAAGCCACATGGAACATAAAGACCATAATTGGAGCGATTGAGAGAATATACCTGCTTGCGCGAGCCGTCATCAACCACGACGTCAAAGCTTCCGGATAGAGCGATAATGAATTCTCTTTGCTCCTTAAAAGCATGCCCGCCGCGCACCTGACCACCCGGCACATCGTATATCCAATAAGTCCGTTCAATCTTAAAGGGAATATGATTTTCCTCCTCAACAAAAGAAAGATTGCCTCTTGGATCTTCAAATTTCGGTAAATTAATTATTTTGGTTTTCATAAAACCTTTATTGCAATAGCTTGTTTATTCTTTTATCGCTTTGAAGTACTTGGGATCTAACGACAGAATCATTGCCTCGTACATTTCAATTTCATCCAATTGTTTATCCTGTTTCAAGTTATTAATATCCTTAACGCAATCATAATTTTCCCGACTGCAGTATGCCATTTCCATGAAGACACCAATTTTTATTGATTTATTTTCTATTATATCGGGTGTCATCTGTTTTCGGAAATCCGCACCCATCATTATCACACCATCGATCGAATTATCAGAGAAGTACCGTTTATATAACCATGGAATCGGCCCGATCACTTTTGTATAAGAATCCTCAGCAGGGGTGCCCCATGCATAGTTTTTTAACCCAGACATATATACTGGGCGCCCATTCGTAAGTTTTTTACACCCCTTAAAAAAGTCAGCTATAGCCTCGCCACGGAGTTCGAATAACTTCTTTTTGTCGAAATCATCCTTGTAGATATCCCTTCCATAGCGTTTAAGAAAATTATCACGTACCTCTGGGTTGTAGCCATACTCTATTGGATCGGAAACACGACTATGCGTTCGCATGTTTATCATAAAGCCATCAAAAGGATATTTGGTTAGCTCGGAAAACTTATCAAGCTCATGTTTCATCGCTACTGGTACATTAAACTCTGGGACACCCGTGAAATACTGATTTGCTGGATAATGCTCACCAACAACAAACCCAATCTGATAAAACTTATAATCCCACCCAGCAGGCACGAAAAAATTGAAATCAAAACTCCTAGACTGCTTCTCGACACTATGTGTAGTGATTGTCGACCAAACAGAGCTCACTTCCCTGCCCTGTGTGTCATAAATCTTTCCTTGTTCTCGTGCCTGACGAATAGCAATGGTAAAATTATTATTCGTGTAAGTTGGGTGGGCAAGTTTGACATATGGAGCAGTAATTGAAAGGCCTGTAATCTCAAAATAATTGCGTCCATCACTGGTTTTTCCGGTGTTGAAATGGAAGGGTTTTTCGTAAAAGGTAAAAGTAAAATTATCCAAGCTAGTATAGATCTCAACCTCCTTCGCTTTGATACGCACGGGGAGGGTGGATTTAATGGTATCGGCAAGTAGAATTTTTTCAATGGGATTCTTACGCGCCCCCTCATTGATTTTTTTTATTTCAGTGGCTAACGGAATTTTTTTCGGATTCTTCATCGCAAAGCAATCCATGTGATTATGGTAGAAAGGATCAAGCCCCGGCATACCGTCATTCTTCTCTGCAAAAGACTCATAGCCCTTAGCTGGATTTATTTTCCAACCGCCTTCGTCGAGTGGGCTCACCCATGCCCAGACCTTCATACCGTACTTGTGTCCCAGCCGGATCGTCTCTTCTAATACATTGTATCGCTTGAGCGTTTCAATCAAACGATATGATTCGCGAGGCATATTCCAATGGAACATGTCATTGGTCCCGTAAATCGCGGAAACTTTAGAAGGGTAAAGGGTAAGTCCAGTGACATTGACACGGAGATAAATTTTTTTTACACCACCTGCGGATATCTCTTTGATGCGTTGTTCATATCTTTCAAGTGAATAAAACTGACTCTCAAAATTAGTTTTATCGCAAAACACATAATCAAGAAAATCAATGGTTGTAGAAAAAATTGGTTTGGCAGCTAAACATTCTATTGCATGAATAGATATTGCAACAACAAGCAAGCATTTAAATAAACATGATTTTTTCATGATCATTGACATTGAGCCCTTTTCTAGATGAAGAACCCCTCTTGAATGGCGTGGATTTGAACCCTTCTCGGTCTTTTGCTCATATAATGACACTCCTTCATGATAGAGTAGCTTTATCACTTATGCACCTGTCCAGGTTTTGCCAGACCAACTCTTTAAATTTGTTAAGTAATGCTTTACGTAGCCCCCAGTTTGGCCAGATACTTTGTGGAAAACTGTAGCACTTAATTTTTCACCTCACATAGTTTCGTCTCTATTGCCCGCTTTTCGAGGTGTCCGCGACGCCTGGACCATTTCAAATTACGGTTATTAATCAACAGAAAATAAATCAGTATGATATCCAAAAATCCGATACCCCAGAAAATCGAATATTGGGAAAATCCAGATATGCAAATAGGAATTACATATATGGCATTAGAACGGTTTATGTTCGTTAATATCATTAATAAATACATGAATAATAAAACGATACCACCACTGGCAAAAACGTGCAGGTAAGAATTATGTGCATGCTGAACAATACCTGTAAAATCTTTATACATAAAATTGCCAAAAATAATATTATCCTTGACAAATTTTAAATAAAATTCCCAAATTTCCTCTCTACCACTTAGATCGATAGTATTATGACCTCTTGTAAATTGGTGAAGTATATCGTTATAATATGTGCAAATAATGGATGAAACTATTATACAGAAAGTAAATATAAATATCGACTTTTTGAAAATGCTAAGTCTTGAATTAAAAAATTTAATTGCATAAAATACGATTGTTGCTAGTAAAAAAGTTCTATTAAATGTGAAAACCATGGCACACATCATAATTACAATCATTACTAAATAAGGAATTTTTTTTATATTAAGATATTCGATCAAGAGAATGCCCATAAAAAGATGCGATGCGGCAGCACTCGAATTTGTTCCAATACCATAAGGGCGCGAAAAATATAGCAGATCTGACTCCGCATATTGATCAAATTGTACGTCGACGAAAAAGCTCCTGACACCAGAAGAGAATTCTAATAATATTATTACCCCTTCGAATACAATAAGGTATAGAATGATCTTCAAATCGTTCAAAGTTAAAGATTTTGCGACCCAATAGCTAAGCAGCATCAGAACAAACCATGGGAACGTGTCTCGAATATGCAATTCCCGCGGGGCTAGAAAAAGACCTATGAAATAAAGCATCAATGAATAGCAAATAATTAAAAAAATAACTGTAAATACCATGTTATCAAAATCAAATTGCATTTTCTTGTATACAAGAAAAAATAACAGAAAGAACATAAAATGGGGCACAAACCAAAAAGACGGAAAAAAGGTAAATAAACCTAACATAACGGTTACCTTTGAATATTATACAAGATAATTTTTTTATATAAGTTCAGATAATTTTTTATGCGGCTTCTCAAGCATAATATATCTCATTTTTTTCAATTTTTTGTATTCTTCAATATTTGTGATATCGTCAATAACAACAGTTTTAGAGCAAACATAAGCCTGATATAGAACTGTAGAAAATGCCGCTATTGCTGATTCCGTCATAGAAAGCGATTGTGCGAGTGATACTTCATGCGGATTTTCAATTATAAAGTCTTTAAATATTTGCCTGATTATTTTTTTATCTGAATGCAGTGGGTGATAGCGAACACAAATTTTTTCCTTATTAACATGGAGGCTCAGGAGTGATTGCTTTACTTTTAATAAATAATCTTTCTTTGTATATTGCAGAAAATATGTATAATTATATATTAGTTTTTCGGGATTTGTGCATTCAAGTCTTAAGGTGCTTGGTAAGGCTACACGAAATTGATCTTTGTCTGCACGCAAATCGGTCAGAAGACTTATATAATGCTCATCCCAGACATAAAATCTATCGTATTGAACAAAGCTATCACGAATATGCAACAATTTTTCACCATGCATAATGTTAATATGCTCGACTCCTCGCTGGTGGCAGTATTCAGTAAGTATTGATGAAGTAAAGGAATATTCACAGCTTGCAATAATAGCTTCAGGATTGAATTTAATTATTTGGCCACAATAAGTACAAATTTTAAGCATACATTTGAATATAAAATAAGGTGCATGCCAATACTTATTGATAAGGTTGGTAATGAAAAACCTTTCTTGCTTGGACATACGCATTTTTTCTCCTACCTTACAAGAAATGATTTCACTATATTCATTCTTTAAACACACTGGAATTAGAAAAAGATTTGCATGAAAAAAAATGGCGCAGTTTTTCCTTTCCTTTGGAATAGTATCATTACGAATTGATAAAATCATAAGTATGAAAAAATAAATCGGCAAGAGAATCAACGCAGCAATATTCTGAGCAATATTATAAATATAGGGCTGTGTTTTCATCTGGCATAAATACTGAAAATATGATCTTTGTAAGAGATCTTTTGGCGCGGGCAACGATCTCAAAAATTGCATTTGATTATCGACATCAAGGGTGGACAAATCCATAAATTTATTTAAAATATTTTGATTAATGTTTCTGAGCAATTGTGTTGTTGTTTTATTCATAATAATCTTAGCCACCTTAGTTTTGAAAAAAATCCTAGCCAAAAATATTTGAAATTTTGGTCAGAAATTTGATCTACATTTTTTGTAGACATTTTATAATCTTAACGCCTATGTTAGAGATAAATTCTCAGATTCAGTGTGTAAGAGTCTAATAACACCTTTTTCCAAGGCATGGGGTATACACTGTTTGCCAAAAACCAAGTACAGATAAAAAACACAGCCTGTGATATCAAAAATCCCAACGCAGCCCCTTTCAAACCAAATAGCTGGATGAGAAAAAAGTTTAGAACAACATTAATAAAACCGGAAACCACAGTAATAATAGCGAGAATATAAGTTTTGCTCATGTAAAAAATATAATTGGTTACCATTAAATACATGCCGCCAAATGCAAATCCCAAAGCGATATATATTACAATCCCGGAGGCTGCACGAAACTTTTCGCCTACTAAGATGGCAAGAAGCCAAGGAGCAAGCAATCCTAATAGAATTGCAAGCATTGATACGATAAAAAAATATAAATAGGTGTACCTGACAATGCGCACCTTACCCATTTCATCAATATCACTTAGTTTTCCAAAAAGCCATGGCCCGAAAGCCTTATTAAAAGACTGTGTCAATAAGCCCAATCCCATCCCAATTTGCATGCCAACCATGTAAATCCCTGTCTGTTCAAGACCTAATAGTTTTGTGATCATAACCCTATCAGACATGGTCATAAGCATAGTACCAATAACATGGGGAATCAGCGGCACACCAAACTTTAGTGCATCCAATGCATAGTCTTTTCTAGGTGCCCCACGCGCTGAACCAGATAAATGCAGTAATATTAAAACGAAGACTGCAAAAATAATTAGGCTAAAACTTTGTCCGGAAGTACTGCCTTCCCAGGCCCAACCAAGCCCAAGTACAAGCCACAAAGAAAGCGCTGCATTGATTGCACTCTGTGCAATTTGTAAAGAAGCATATTTAAAAGGTTGATTTGATGCTCTCCAAAGGGTGAGTGGAATCTGAAAAATAAACTGTGCCCCAGCTATTATAACAGCAATCACAACCCATTGTGCGGGCAATTGCGTAATGTGTGCGAACCAATTTATGCTCAGTAGAACGATCCCAAGTACCAATACCAAGCTACCAAACAATATCGCAAGGCAAGTTGAGACATATTTAGAGAGAACGAATTGATCTTGCTGGAAGTAGCGGACAGTGAGAGCACCAAGGCTGTTGAATCCCGTGAATGCTGAAAAAATCGCCAGTAGGGTGGCGAACATTGCAACCTTGCCATAATCCGACGGACTAAGAACTCGAGTAAGGATTGGTAATAGGCATAAAGGAATACTGGCATTGATGATATTGGCTATAGTATAAATTACAGATGATCTTAGAAGACCACCTTGAAAATTCATCATATATTCGTTTTGTTATAATTTTTCAATATTTCGAGTAACTTAA
>JBAQYH010000706.1:0-4771 GCA_049299935.1 Methylobacter sp.
CGGTTGGAGAGTGCAAAATTTAAACTTCATCCCAATATCCGTTTTTAAGTTCATGATGCAAAACCTATAAGCCTAACGCCGACAATAGCCTTATCCATCACTAACGCGCTGCAAATGCCCTGCCCCAAAGCAATATCCTGGACATGCCACGCTGAAGCCTCTCCGCAACCAACTGGAACTCTTAAAAACCCGGCCGGATTTTCAGGATCAATAACGCAATGATTCACTCCTAAACCAATGCCGCGTCCAGTGGCTTTGACGAAGGCTTCTTTACGCGTCCAGAAGCGGTAGAACTCAAGCAATTTTTGAGCGTCCGGCAGCCGATTCCAATAGGCGATTTCTTCTTCGGCAAAACATTTATCGACCAGCCCAATCAGGTTGGTTCTCGGTTTACAATACTCAATATCCACGCCCAACCGGCAGTTCCGGCCTACCGCAATCACCATAATGTCTGCCGAATGGGACAGATTGAACGCGAGCTCGGGGTAATCGGCAAGATAAGGTTTGCCATGCTCGGCATTTTTTATGTTGAGCTTTTCCGGCCGCTCATTAAGCGCTTGGGCCAATACGTTTCTTAAGCGGCCATGCACGTCCACATAGCGTTTACGCAGCAAGCCGTTTTTAAATTTTCCGGCTTGGGTCTGCTCCGCCGCATCGAGAACACGCCAGTAGCTTTGATGATCGGCATCTTCGGCATTGATGTTGCCATGCCATATTTCTATAGTGTCGGTATTCAATAGATAATCCTAGTTTTTAATGGAGTTCCTTTAACTTAATGGCAGTGACGCGGCGCGTGGAAACAAGGGGTAGCGAATCGCGACAAAGGATTGCTCAATTAAATCAAGCGTTCACATCCCTGTGCTCTGGATCCCGGCAATCCCTGCCGGGATGACGGCGTCTTCCAGGCACTTAATGTATACCGATGAGCGCTACGTAGGAACGGGGAAAGCCATATCTTCCTTTATCGCCCAACAACAGCCCTTCCCTCGCCCCGACGATCGCTTGCCGCAGTCAGTTGGCGGGTAGTTTTATTCCACTGCACCGCCTGCATATCGCCATAGTTATACCGCGCTTCTTTCAACTGATGCCCCATTGCGACCAGACCGGTCAACTCATTTGCCGTCAATGCGGCTTTTTCATATTCAAGCACATCCGGCATGAATTGATGATGGAAACGCGGCACTTGCACCCATGAATCAGGCCCATTGCCTTTGGCGAAATCCAGCGCGGCCAGCAGCACCATCGAAATGATACGGCTGCCGCCGGGCGTTCCCAACACCGCAACGTTATTGCCGTCGTCAAGAAAAGTGGGCGCCATACTGGACAACATCCGTTTTCCGGGAGCGATAGCGTTAGCGACGCCGCCTACCAGTCCGTAGCCGTTCATTGCGCCCGGCAGGCTGACAAAATCGTCCATTTGATCATTCAGCAGCACGCCGGTTCCCGGTGCCGCCAAACCCGCGCCAAACGGAAAGTTGATGCTTAAGGTTGCGGCAACCCGGTTGCCCTGCTCGTCGATAATAGAAAAATGGGTGGTATTGACGCCTTCGGGTTGCGGCTGAATTTCACCCGACAACATCGCGCTGGGCAACGGCTTATCGGGCCGCAGGCTGCTGCGCAATCCGGCCGCATAGTCCTCGTTCAACAGACGTTTAACCGGCATCCCGATAAAATCCGGGTCGCCCAGATATAAGGCCCGGTCGTGATAGGCGCGGCGCATGGCCTCGGTTATAAGATGCTTGCGGGTCAGTTCGTCGGCCTGTTTTAAATCATAGGCCGACAGGACATTCAAAGCCTCAATCAACACGATGCCGCCGGACGATGACGGCGCAGCGCTGGTGATTTTTATGCCGCGATAGCTTCCTTTTACCGGCTCCCGTTCGACAACCTGATAGGATGCAAGATCTTGTTGGGTCCAGATGCCGCCCGCCTCGTTGACGCCCGCCACCAGTTTATCGGCAATCTCGCCGTCATAAAACCCGTCCCGTCCCGAGTCGGCCAGCCGCTTTAAAGTATGGGCCAAATCCGGCTGCCTGAGTATTGAATAAGCTTCGGGAACTTTGCCGTCAGCCAGGAATATCCGTGCAGTCTGGGGATGTTTTTTTATCACCTCCGCCCTGACTTTAAGCAGCTTCCGGTATCTTTCGCTGATCGCAAAACCGCTCTCTGCCGCCCTGATTGCAGGCCGCAGGCTTTCCGCGAGCGGCAAGCGCCCGTATTTTTCCGACAAATGCACCAACGCCGCAGGCATGCCGGGAATAGCGGCGGCTAATGCGCCATCCAGCGATAAACGGGGAATCACCTTGCCTGCCTTATCCAGGTACATCGCCTGATGAGCCGCTGACGGCGCTTTCTCGCGCCCGTCGATCATCGTTTCGAAACCGTCCTGCTCCCTGTGCAGCAGCCAGTAACCGCCGCCGCCCAGCCCTGAACCGGAAGGTTCGACAACCGCCAATGTTGCGCTGACCGCCACGGCCGCATCGAAAACGTTGCCGCCTTTATCCAGGATTTCAAAACCGGCCGCCGTAGCCAGAGGATGCGCACTGGCAATCGCGGCACGGGTTCCATCCGCATAAACCTGCGCTATCCCAAAAACAGTGGTTAAAAAAAGCGCGGCACAATATTTCTTTAACATCTTTTCCTCTGATTAAATTTAATTTGTGTAATTAAACCACATTTACATGACCGCATTCAGGACTGTCAATTTATATCCTTAGATCGACTGCTAGGTATTTACACCAATATTTTTTCTTATTTTTTTATTTAGAATGACTATGAGATTGTTTGTTTCATGCACACGGCTCGAAAAACGACACTTAAAACGAGGTGAAAAAATGGCTGCAACTGCTGAAAAAACTAAAGATGACGTTTCAAATCATGGAGAAGACAGCTCAATGATATGCCTTCCCGATCGTGACGCCAGAATTGCTGAACTCGCTTATTTCAAAGCAGAAAACAGAGGCTTTGCACCAGGCCATGAACTTGAGGATTGGCTTGAAGCAGAACAGGAATCGTTACTGTAACGATAGAGGCCGAAATGCCTTGTGGCTGATATTTTATATAAAAATTTACTGGAGAAATTTCATGTCAAATAAAGAAATGGATAAAACAAAAAAAGGGGCTGAATTAATGCCCAAAACATCGCCCGGCGGTTTGACGTCATTTGATGAGTTTGATCACTTTTTTGATAATTTCCTCTCGCGCAGATGGCCCCGTTTGCTGGATTTGAATATGCCTGCCCTGCCGGAAATCAGCTTTCCCAAAGTTGACATTCTCGATCATGCCGATGATATAGAAGTTCAGGCGGCATTGCCGGGCGTTAAAAAGGAAGACCTGGATGTATCGGTTACCAATCAAACCATTACCATCCGCTCATCGACCAAGGAGGAAAAAAAGGAAGAGGAAAAAGGCAAATATTTTCGCCGGGAAATATCGCGTGGCGAATTTCAACGCACCTTGTCCTTACCCGACAATGTCGACGGCGACAAGGCAAAAGCTTCGTTCAAAGATGGAATCTTGAAAGTGACCATTCCCAAAACCGAAAAAAGCAAGCGCAAAACCATCGAGATCCATTAATCCGAGGAAAAGCATCTGATCCACGAAAGGCACGAAAAGCACGAAATCATTTCGTGTCTTTCGTGGACTAACTGCGATTTATAGATTACCCCATCGGCTTTGTCCGGAAGGTTATCAATGAAAAATGAACCCATTGCCGCCGTAGTGGCCGTATTAGTACTTGTTCTGGGGATACAGGCTTACATGACGTATCGCCTGAATGACCGGCTTAATCAGATGAGCGGGTCTTATGGTCAGATTACCGCCCCTCAAGCCAAAACATCGAATCTACCTAAACCGACTCTTCCCAAATTGGATGATGAGGAATTCTTCAAGGAACGTCCCTGGAATCCATATGCGGAAATACAGCATATGCAACAAGAAATGGAACAGATGTTCGGCGATTCATTTTCGCGTTTTCATATGAAAACCCCATTGGGCAGTTTAAATGCAACCCCTGACGTGGACTTACAGGAAAAACCGGACCGCTATATTGTGACCGTGAATGCGCCCGGCGCCGATGAATCGTCAATGGATGTCAAGCTGGAAGATCAGGTCTTGCGTATTTCGATCAAAACCGAACGATCAAAGGACGAGACTGATGATAAAAACGGTCAATACCGCTACCGGGAGCGTTTCGTCGGTCAATTTCAACGGGCATTAACCTTACCGGGTCCGGCCAACGCCGCCAAAATGACAACCGAATACCATAACGGCGTACTGACGATTACGATTCCGAAAGCGTAGTTTTAAAAACAGACAAAGGGCAAAAGGCAAAAAACTAGACATTAACACTGCGCCTTTAGCCTTTAGCCTTTTTTATAATTTAATCTTAAATACAGCAGGCATAACTATGATGCGAATTTTACTTTTCCTGGCGACCAACGTCGCAATAATGGTTGTAATCAGTATTGTCTTTAACCTGTTGGGCTTAAGCGGCATTCTGGATGCACAGGGCGTCGATCTCGACCTTAACTCCCTACTGGTCATGTCGGCCATCATCGGCATGACCGGCTCGGTCATTTCCCTGGCCATGTCGAAATGGACTGCAAAACAGGCGATGGGGGTTCAGGTTATCGAACAACCGCCGCGAAACCAGACCGAGGAATGGCTGCTTGCTACGGTGGCTAAACAAGCCCAACAGGCGGGCATCGGCATGCCGGAAGTGGGTATTTTCCAGGGGCCCGACGCCAACGCCTTCGCCACCGGAATGAAC
>JBAQYH010000707.1:0-2297 GCA_049299935.1 Methylobacter sp.
CCCCAAGCGTTTCGGCAATGACGGTTTGGCGAGCCGCTCTTGGGCGGACGGCAGCGTGGGCTGGAACGGCTATGTAGAACCTAGCGATTTGCCGCGCGTCATCGACCCGCCCGAAGGGATTTTAGTGTCGGCCAACGACCGCCGTCTGGGTAAAAATTACCCGTATATCATCGGACACCAGTTCGGCAACGGTTACCGCGCCTATCGGATTACCCGGCAGCTTACGCAAATGCCCAAGATTGGCGAATGGGCCATGTTCGATCTGCAACTGGATACCGAAAGCGAGTTTTATGTGTTCTATCAGCAGTTGGCCCTGAATAGCCTGACCCCCGAAGCGGTTGCGGCGCAGCCGGACTTGGCCGAAGCGCGCGACTACCTGCTGGCCTGGGATGGCCGGGCCGATGTCGGCAGCCTGGGTTTTGCGTTGCTGGTCGAGTTCCGCAAGCAATTGATCGGGACGGTCTTTACGCCGTTTTTAGCGGCCAGCCGGCAGGCCGATAAAAACTTCAGCTATGCCTGGACTTATATCGATACGCCGTTGCAGGCCCTGCTGAACGAAAAGCTGCCGCAGACATTGCCGGATGCGGCGCATTACCGGAATTGGGACGGCTTTATTTTGGGGCAGTTGAAACACAGCATACAGCAGGTGCAAGCCCGGCAGCCGGGCGTCGCGTTAATGGAATTGAACTGGGGCAGGCTGAATAAGCTCAAGCAATCGCACCCCTTTTCCAAGGCCATGCCGGTACTGAGCGATTTGCTTGATATGCCGGGCGAGGCCTTGCCCGGCTGTGCTTTTTGCGTTCGCGCGGCGGGGCCGGATTTCGGAGCCAGCGAACGGCTGGTGGTTTCGCCGGGCCATTTTGAGGACGCCATTCTGCATATGCCCGGCGGCCAGTCCGGCCAACCCTTGTCGCCTTATTACCGGGATCAGCAGAACTATTGGCTAAAAGGCTTGCCGCTGCCATTAACGGCAGGAAAGCCCGAACACAGGTTGCTGTTACAGCCGCATGCAATCAAATTTCAGGCGGAATATAAATAACCCTGGCTTTTAGGTAGAATGAACATTATGAAACGCTACTATTCAGGGATTTCGACGGCTAAACCCGTGGATTGCCTTGCCGGGCTGCGTTTTTGGGCTACGGAGAGCTTTCTATGCAGAAACTGAGTAGTTACCTATGAAACAGAAAAACGACACGAACAGTTTGGAATCCGAGCTTAATGACGACGTTGACGAGCAAGCGGTGGCCTGGTTTATACGGTTACGGGCCGACAATGTCACCAGCGAGGAAAAAACGTCATTTTTGCGATGGCTGAACCAGGACGACGCGCATCGCGACACTTTTAATGAGATCGGCAAGCTGTGGGGCGATGACGGCCTGATGCAAGCCCTGGGCGCCGCCGCCCAAAAACACCGCATAGCGCCGCAGAAAAAAACAACTTCCGCGAAATTCATGCTGCCGCTGGCGATGGTTGCCTGTTTGGTCCTGACTTTGTTGTTTCAGAACGAGCTGGCGATCTTGATGCAAGGCGATTATTCGACCGGGGTGGGCGAGCGCAAAACCGTCCATTTCGATGACGGTTCAACGGCGATGCTCAATACCGACAGTGCTATCGCAGTCAGCATGGACGGCCCGCAGCGCAGGGTCGAACTGCTGAAGGGCGAGGTCTATTTCGAGGTCAAGCCCGACCCCAGCCGGCCGTTTATTGTCCAGGCCGACCAGTCGACGACCCGCGTCTTGGGAACCCGTTTTTTCGTGCATGAAAAGAGCGGCAGCGACGAAGTTAAAGTCGTGTCCGGCCGGGTTGAAGTGACTGACCTGCGTGTTTTGAAGCAGCCGCTGATTTTGCATGACCGCGAGGCGGTATCGGTCGATGCGGCAGGGCTTGGCGAAACCCGGCTGCTGGATTCGGCGCTGTCAACTTCTTGGGTGAACGGTTTTCTGGCGTTCGAGAATGTCCCTCTGGAAAACGTCATCAGCCAGATCCGCCGCTACAGGACCGGCATGGTGGTCTATAAAGACGATGCTTTGCGCGGGCTCAAAATCAATGGCCGCATTAATTTGCGCGAGTCGGACGACATGCTGAAAGTCTTGGGGAGAAACCTGTCGGTAAAAATGACCTATCTGACCGACTGGCTGGTGATTGTCGGGTGATGCGGGTTTTGAGTTATAGCCTTGCGTATCAAAATTGGCGGTCGGCGGGTGAATTGGTGCCAATGCAGAGCGTATAGGGTTTGCGTATTGTTAAATAACTGATGTTACGCAGTTCGCTGAATTTATACTGATTTAACGTTAAGG
>JBAQYH010000708.1:0-3576 GCA_049299935.1 Methylobacter sp.
GCTCAGCAGGATAGAGCGGTCCCCTCCTAAGGGACAGGCCGGTGGTTCAAATCCGCCTCGGGGCACCACTTAACTCTTGCACACACCTGCCCGCATAACGTCACTGCAACCAACTTGACTACTGTGCTTTACGCGTTTTTTATTTAACTCCCTGTACCCCCTTTTCACAAAGCTGTAAGACTTTTGTCAACGGCAACCTTTTATTGAGACTCTAACTAATATGCCATTTACCACCCTCGGTTTATCTGACCCATTGCTGCGCGCCATTGCTGATGCGGGCTATACCATGCCGTCCCCGATCCAAGCGCAAGCTATTCCCGCCGTTTTAGGCGGCCATGACGTTCTGGCTGCCGCCCAGACTGGGACAGGTAAAACAGCGGGATTCACCCTACCCATCCTGCACCGCTTATCACAAAAGGCTTATACCAATAACCGTCCGGTAAGAGTATTAATCCTGACCCCGACCAGGGAACTTGCGGCGCAAATAGGCGAATCGGTCAGCAAGTATGGAGCCCATCTGCATCCCCGTTTAAAATCCGAAGTCGTGTTTGGCGGGGTAAAAATCAATCCGCAGATGATGCGGCTAAGAGGCGGCGTCGATATTCTGGTCGCCACACCTGGCCGATTACTGGACTTGGTCACGCAAAACGCGGTAAAACTCGACCAAGTGGAAACGTTGATACTTGACGAAGCAGACCGCATGCTGGACATGGGATTTATCCGGGATATTCGCAAAATTATCGCCTTGCTGCCGAGAAAGCGCCAAAACCTGCTTTTTTCAGCGACATTTTCGGAAGATATACGTAAGCTCACCACGGGGCTTTTGGTTAATCCGATAAAAATCGAGGTCGCTCCACGCAACACCGCCGCCGAACTGGTTGAGCAAATCGCTTATCTGGTTAATAAAGCCAACAAAACCGAACTGCTCTGCCATTTGATCAAAGAAAATAATTGGCAGCAGGTGTTGGTGTTCACTACCACCAAACACGGCGCGAACCGGCTCACCGAAAAGCTCAACAAGGTTGATATTAAAGCGGCCGCCATACACGGCAACAAAAGCCAAGGGGCCAGAACCAGTGCATTGGCGGGTTTTAAGGGCGGCGAAATCAGGGTGCTGGTAGCCACCGACGTAGCTGCACGCGGCATTGATATTAACCTGTTGCCCCATGTGGTCAATTTTGAACTGCCCCGTGCGGCTGAAGATTACGTGCACAGAATCGGCCGCACCGGACGGGCTGGCGAGGAAGGTCAAGCTATCTCATTGGTATCGCATGACGAATACAATGCCTTGCGCTTGGTTGAAAAGCTGATCAGGAAAGAAATTAAGCGCGAACAAATTGCCGGTTTTGAAGCCGCCGCAGTGGCACCGCCGATGCCGCCGGAACCGCCACGCGGGCCGCGTCCCAGCAGGAACTCAAGCCAGCCCCGCAAACCCGGTGGCAATCAGGCAACCAGAAACAAGCCTAAAGCAAAAAGCGCTTAGACTTTCAGGCCGGGTTTTATGGCTCCCCTCGCTCTTAGGTTGTGAAGTATTCGTTTTAAAACAAAACCAAAGAACTCACCACGAAGAACACGAAGCATTTTAGTGTGATGAATTAAGACGGTTAGACCTTCCAGGTTTTTAAAACCTGGAAGGTCTGTCTATCGGCCTGTTTCTCGTTTAATGTTAGGTAAGGAATTGTGGAAGACGACATCCCACAAATACTTGCGTGTAACGATGAGCATTCTCAGGTTGACGTGATTAGGTTGCGCTAAGCCAGCGCATCATCCCCACTGGGACTTGCGGACATTGAAATTACGTCCTTTTATTTTGCCGTTTCTCAAACAAGCCAAGGCCTTATCAACACTGTCGCGCTTGATAGCCACGTAAGCATGGGCGTCAAAAATATCGATCTTGCCCACTTCACTGCCGGCAATTCCCGCGTCACCGGTTAACGCTCCCAGTATGTCCCCCGGACGCACCTTATTCTTGCGCCCGCCATCAATCCATAAGGTCACCATAGGCGGCTCGAAACGCTGTTCATGATTCATCTGAAACGGCGCCACTTCATCCCACTTGGCGGGAATAGCCTGATACTCCTCGATAGCCTTAACCCGGTTTGTTTCCTTTTCCGCGCATAGACTTAGCGCCAAGCCTTTTTTACCGGCGCGACCGGTACGCCCAATCCGGTGTACGTAAATTTCAGGATCCCAAGGCAATTCGTAATTAATCACCGCCTGCATATCCTTAATATCCAAGCCCCGCGCCGCCACATCGGTCGCTACCAAAACTGAACAGCTCTTGTTGGCAAATCGCACTAACACCTGATCCCGATGCTTTTGCTCCAGGTCGCCATGCAGCGCCTGAACAGAGAAACCGCTGTTCTCAAGCGTACTCGCCACATCCTGGCAATCCCTTTTGGTGTTGCAAAAGACCACGGTTGATTCAGGTCGATAGTAGGATAAAAGATAACCCAGCGCGTTGGTCTTTTTCGACTTTTCTACCTGATAGAAACGCTGCTCAATATCGCTGTCATGATGGCTGGTTTCGATACTGACGGAAACCGGCTTAAACTGGAATTTCTGGCTCATTTCCCGAATAGGATCGGCATAAGTCGCGGAGAACAGCAATGTTTGCCGGTGGGTCGGCGCGTATGAGATTACGTCGGAAATAGCCTCTTCAAAGCCCATATCCAGCATCCGGTCGGCCTCGTCCAGCACCAGCACTTTTAGATTGCTTAGTCGTAAACTGCGTTTGCGCAGATGCTCCTGCAACCGTCCCGGCGTGCCGACCACCACATGAACCCCGTGCTCCAACGAACCCAGCTGCGGCCCGAAAGGCACGCCGCCGCACAAGGTCAGTACCTTAATGTTTTGCGTGAATCGGGCCAATCGGCGAATCTCTTTGCAGACCTGATCGGCAAGCTCCCGGGTCGGGCAAACAACCATCGCCTGAACCCTGAAACTATTCAAATCCAACTTGGATAACAGGCCAATGCCGAAAGCAGCCGTTTTGCCGCTACCTGTTTTAGCTTGGGCAATCACATCCCTGCCCTCAAGAATATGCGGCAGGCTCTCCGCCTGGATAGGGGTTAAGTGGGTGTAACCCAGGGATTCAATATTTTCAAGCAGGGCGGGTTTTAAAGCTAGGGAGGAAAATTCGGCAGTGTTCACAAGGACTCTTTATGTTGACGCAAATGGCGGCGAACTGCCGTCATTCAATTGTTTATGATACCAGATTGCAGCTTTGATTGATTCACCACGAAGGCACGAAGAAATAAAACTTCGTACTTGCAGAACCGGACGAGGCACTTGCTCATCCGCATCAAGCCAAGGAATATACTGAAATAAATTGAATAACTCGCAGCATGTATGTTTGCAACGGGAGTGCAAGCTTTGCTTGCGCTTGCAGGCGAAGCCTGCACTCCTGCTATTGCTTAGCGGGATACATACCCCGTCCCGCTTAGCATCAAGAAATAAACCTTCGTGTTCTTCGTGTCTCGGCAACTGCTCCTGCGTTGCTCTACCTCCTGCATCCATGCAGTCGTTCGTGGTGAATAATTGAATAAATGGATTATTTATCTGTTCAAAAGAACG
>JBAQYH010000709.1:0-4450 GCA_049299935.1 Methylobacter sp.
GATGCACAACTTCGTTTCCGGCTTTTTTTTCGTGGCTTTCGTGCTTTTCGTGGACAATGTTAAACATTGGTTGAAGGCTTATCCGTTTAAATCCGTCTTATCAGTGGCATCCGTGTTCCATTAACAAGCCGGATATTCCTGAGGCTTTAAAACCATAATCGCATCCATTTCCACATCGGCGGCTTTAGGCAAAGCGGCAACGCCGATAGCGGCGCGTGCAGGATAGGGGGGCTGAAAATAACGCCCCATGATTTCGTTGACTAACGGGAAGTGCGCCAAGTCGGTCAAAAAAACATTCAATTTGACGATGTCCGAAAAATCGCCGCCCGCGGCATCCGCAACCGCTTGCAGGTTGTCGAACACCTGGGTGATTTGAGCTGAAATATCGCCTTCGATGATGGTCATGGTTTCAGGCACCAACGGAATTTGTCCCGAAAGATAAACCGTGCGATCAATCCTGACCGCTTGAGAATAGGTGCCGATGGCTTGCGGCGCTTTATCAGTCTCGATGATTTGTTTGGCCATTGCTGATCCTTTATGCTTTAACGCGGGTAAGTTTTAATACGATGGATAATTCTTTCAGGCGGCGCATAATCTGGGCTAAATGCACCCGGTCCTTGACGGTCAAGGTGATTAAATCGACGCAAATACGGTCATCCTGGTCAACGACGGTGACGTTCTCTATGTTGGAATTGAGTTCGGAAATAGTCGAGGCGATGGTCGCCAGCGAACCGCGCTGATTGAGCACCTCGATGCGGATTTCCACCGGAAAGTCTCCGGCCGCATCCGAGCTCCATTCAACATCCAGCCAGTTGGTTTGTTTTTTCCTGACCACGCTGCTGTTGCGGCATTCGTGATGGTGCACGACGATGCCTTTGCCGGGGTTGAAATAGCCGATGATCGAATCGCCCGGAATCGGCCGGCAACATTTGGCCAGGGTAATGACCATGCCTTCCGTGCCTTTTATGATCAGCGGCTTTTTTTGGCCTTGGTCGCTGTCATCCAGTTTGACGGTGGCGTTAATGTCATCCTGGGCGATGCGTTTGGCGACCAAGAACGGCATTTTGTTGCCGAGGCCTATGTCCTCAAGCAATTCATCCAGCGATTGTTTGGACATCACCTGGAGCAAGGCGTGTATCTTGGCTTCGTCGATGTTTTCCAGGTGCAAATGCAGGGTTTGCAGTTCTTTTTCCAGTAAACGGCGGCCCAGGTTAATCGCTTCCTGCTGTTTAAAGTGTTTCAGGTAGTTGCGGATGCCGGAGCGGGCCTTGGCGGTGATCACATAATTGAGCCAAAGCGGGTTGGGCCTGGCCCACGATGCGGTGATGACTTCGACGGTGACGCCGTTTTCCAGTTTGGTTTGCAACGGTATCAGCTGTTTGTCGATCCGGGCGGAAACGCAGGCATTGCCCAGATCGGTATGCACCGCGTAGGCAAAATCGACAATGGTCGCGCCGCGAGGCAGTTTAATGATGGCGCCCTGCGGGGTGAACACAAAGACTTCCTGCGGGAACAGGTCCACTTTCAGGTTATCGATAAATTCCAGCGAATCGCCGGCGGATTTTTGGATTTCCAGCAAATCCCGGAGCCACTCGTTGGCGCGGTCCTTGAATTTTTCGGTCTTATCGTCATCGGACTTATAGAGCCAGTGCGCGGCGATGCCCGATTCCGACATGCGGTGCATATCATGAGTCCTGATCTGGACCTCAATGGGCACGCCGTAGGGCCCCATTAATATCGAGTGCAGGGATTGATAGCCGTTGGCCTTGGGCAGCGCGATATAATCCTTGAAGCGTCCGGGAATCGGCTTGTACAGGTTGTGCATAACGCCCAGCACGCGGTAACAGGTATCAACGTCATCGCAAAAAATCCTGAACGCATAGACATCGAACACATCGGCCAGGGAAATCTTTTTGTTGAGCATTTTCTTATAAATGCTGTAAAGATTTTTCTCCCGCCCGGCAACGTCGCAGTTCAGGCCGGCTTGTTCCAAACGATTTTTTATAGAACTTTCTATGATGTCGACAATTTTGCGGCGGTTGCCCCGTGCTTTTTTTACCGCATTATTTAACACCGCATAGCGCATCGGGTACATCGCCTCAAAACTGAGCGCTTCGAGTTTTAGCCGGATATTGTTCATGCCCAGGCGGTTGGCGATCGGGGCGTAAATATCCAGGGTTTCGCGGGCAATGCGGCGCTTTTTTGCAGCCGGCATGACGCCGAGCGTCTGCATGTTGTGCAGACGGTCTGCCAGTTTGACGATAATGACGCGTAAATCCTTGGCCATGGCCAGAAACATTTTGCGGACGTTTTCCGCCTGCGTTTCGGCATGTGATTTAATGTCGATTTTGCTTAATTTGGTAACCCCATCGACCAGTTCGGCGACTTCTGCGCCGAATTGGTCGGTCAGTTCTTTTTTGCTGACCGGGGTATCTTCAATAACATCATGCAATATGGCAGCCATGATGCCGTTGGCGTCCATGCGCATTTCAGCAAGGCTGATCGCGACAGAGACCGGGTGGCAAATATAGGCTTCGCCAGTTTTACGAAATTGGCCTGAATGGGCTGCCTCGCCGACTTCATAGGCACGGACGCATTGGTCAATTTGAGTTGGATCCAGATAGCCGGACAAGGTCGCGCATAAACGCCGGATCAGTTTGTCCTGAGGGCGTTCCAGCTCAATCGGGTCGGCTATTTCCAGCATAGGCTCTACGAATTAGAACATCGGGTTCTGTTGTTGGTGCTCATGGGCTTCGCCGGCACGATGCAGGAGCGTGATGTTTTCGGGCGTAACATGACCTGCCGCAATTTCGCGTAACGCGACAACCGTATCTTTGTCCTTGCCGCGCGGCACAAATTCATTCGCGCCGTGGTGGAGCTGGCGCGCCCTGGTGCTGGCTAATAAAACCAGTTTGAAACGGTTTTCAACGTGTTCCAAACAATCTTCGATAGTGACTCTGGCCATTTTTAATCCTGATGCTTATGGGTAGGTTTCAGTAGATGCCGATGTTAATAATGGAACGCGGATGACACGGATAGGACGGATTTACACGGATTTTTATCCGTGAGTATCAGTCAAAATCCGTGTCATCCGTGTTCTATTTATTAAATCAATTTTTTAACTGCGTGATTTTAACACAGAAACAGCCGGAAGTTCTTTGCCTTCAAGGAATTCAAGGAAAGCGCCGCCGCCGGTCGATGTGTAAGACACGTCATCGTTAATGCCGTATTTGTCGATAGCCGCCAAGGTATCGCCGCCGCCTGCAATCGAGAAAGCACTGCTTTCTGCAATAGCCGTTGCCAGCGCCTTGGTGCCGTCGCCGAACTGGTCGAACTCAAATACGCCGACCGGGCCGTTCCAGACGATGGTGCCTGCGGTTTTTAAAATTTCGGCATACTGTTTTGCAGTCTCGGGACCGATGTCCATAATCATGTCATCCGCTTCGACATCGGCGACTTTTTTGACGGTGGCGACGGCGGTTTCGGAAAATTCCTTGGCGCAAACCACGTCGACAGGGACCGGAATATCGGAACCGTTGCTTTTGGCATCGGCCATCAAGCGTTTGGCTTCGTCGATCAGATCGGCTTCATAAAGCGATTTGCCGACCGGGAAACCTGCGGCTGCAATAAAAGTGTTGGCAATGCCGCCGCCGACGATCAACTGGTCGACTTTTTCCGACAGGGATTTCAATACGGTCAATTTGGTGGACACTTTAGAACCGCCGACAATAGCAACCAATGGTTTGGTTGGTGTTTCCAGGGCTTTGCCCAGTGCGTCCAGTTCGCTCGACAATAACGGGCCCGCGCAGGCAATCGGTGCAAACTTGGCCACGCTGTGAGTTGAGGACTGCGCCCGGTGTGCGGTGCCGAAAGCATCCATTACAAACACGTCGCAAAGCGCTGCCATTTTCTTGCCCAGCGTATCGTCGTTTTTGCCTTCGCCGGCATTAAAACGCACGTTTTCGCACAGCACGACTTCGCCCGGTTGGATGGTGATGCCGTCGATCCAGTCTTTTTCCAATCTGACCGGCTTGCCCAGCAATTCGGATAAACGTTCTGCGACCGGTTTCAACGAAGACTCTTCGTCGTATTGGCCTTCAACCGGACGGCCCAGATGCGACATCAGCATAACCGCCGCGCCCGCAGCCAGGGCTTTTTCAATGGTCGGTACGCTGGCCTGGATACGAATGTCGCTGGTTACTTTGCCGTTTTTGACCGGTACGTTCAGATCCTGACGGATTAACACCCGTTTGCCTGACAAGTCCAGATCTACCATTCTCTTAATTGACATATTACGCTCTCATTGTTGTGGGTTGATTGTTTAATTCTAAAAAAAGCAGTTTGTCCACGAAAGGCACGAAAAAAGACAAAAGTAAGTGTGTTTTGTTACACAAACATTCATCTGTTAGGTGGTAGTTACGACTTATTGTTAAGCTCAATTGAGTCCTGA